>CAZHCH010000118.1:0-9301 GCA_964530985.1 uncultured Pirellulaceae bacterium
AAGTGGCAAAGAAAAAAGTAGCAAAGAAAAAGAAGAAGGCTACTAAGAAAAAAGCCAAGAAAAAAGTAGCAAAGAAAAAGAAGAAAGCTACTAAGAAAAAAGCTAAGAAAAAGGCTAAGAAGAAAGTAGCTAAGAAAAAGAAGAAGAAGGCTACTAAGAAAAAAGCCAAGAAGAAAGCTAAGCGCAAGAAGTAAGCTTCTTTGTCGTACGCTTTGAATGATACAACGAGAAAGAGCCGCTCTTGGTTTCAAGAGCGGCTCTAATTTTTTGGCTCTTTCTAGCCATTAGTGGTTTGCACTCGCATAACCGCCAAAGAAAAGTTCAACTGTCTTGGTGAAACCGCGGTTGTCTAATAATAACCGAGACTATCGCCCAAACGGCTCAGTGGATCAGTCTCTAAGTTCGCGGAAGCGGCAATTTTTGGGTGTTCGAGGGGACGATTTAGATCGCTTCTAATCTCAACGCCCGACAGCTAACGTCAGTTCGATACTGATGCCGAGCTAATCTCGTAACATGCTAACGGTTATCGCTTGAAAAATGATTTCTTGGTCGTCGAAATCTCGATCTTCCGCTTGAGTCCATAGCAGATAGTTTTTCTCATGGGTTTCCAACCATAGTAGTTTGGCTCGGATTAAAAAATCCAAGCAATAGAACATCGCTTCAACCCCATGCCCTTCTGCTCCACCGATACTTTGTGTCAGTGGCGAGATTTCTAGGTCATCGTAGGTCTGCTCAAGAGTTTGGATCGACTCTTTTAAGATCTCGTCGGTATCCGCATCTTTCGGGTAAGCGTGCACGGTCCAAGTGCAACTTCCTTCTGGAGCCTCGAGTGTTACCACGTTCGGTAACGATTCCGTTTCATCGATTAATTTCCAATTCTCGGGGTACATGAAGTTCAAGCCGAGTTTGTCGTAGGTTGCTGGCATCGAGAGTCAGCCTGTGTGCAGGCATAAAGAATGATGGAATTAGAAAGTGGCAATGATTGAATTGACGATGAAGCGATGAGGCTCGGAGAGCAAACTTGCAAAGTTATTGACTGACTTAAAAGCAGACCGAAGCGGTGCTAGGCAGTGTAGTCAATTTTAAGGCTCAACTAGGCAGTATGGTTCCGAAAACTAACGAACATTTTAGCGACCAAAGTATCAAAATTGCACACACCTGAAACCATAAACCACTATTGAACCTAATTTTCTGTGCAGTAATTTCGTCCTAGGTAGGCCAAGAAGGATGCTAAGGACTCCTATTCGCCCCATTTTTCAGTTCTGCTACTATTGGGCATTCAAAATCGAACGCGAAATGTTGCATTGAACCATCGTCCAAAAATTCGACCTGCCTGCAAGCGACTCTTCGTCAGTGGCGGATTGTTGGCGTTGCTGGTTGGAACGGGCTGTCAAACGCTTTCTCCGTTCGCTGAGCGAACGAAAGCAAAGATCGTGTCGGCTCGGTCTTGGACGAACGGTGGCTTGGAGGCGATGCAATCTGGGCATCTGCAGCGAGCACAGGGATTTTTCAAACGGGCTGCTGAGCAACACCCGACTGATTTTCGAAACCGAGCAAATTTAGCGAGGGCGCACTTTCAGTCCGGTGAAATAGAAAACGCAATCCAAGAGATGGAGGCAGCGGTTGAATTATCCGGAAATGATCCGTGGATGACAGTTGAACTAGGTCAGATGTATCTGGCCAAAGGTGACTTAAACATGGCGCGGCAACAGGCCGATTCGGCGATTGCTAAAGTCCACAATTTTGTGCCTGGTTATACTTTGTTGGGGCAAGTCAGTAGGCATGCTGGCGAATATGATCAATCGTTAGCATATTTGCACAAAGCAGCAAGTTTGGATCCATCGGATTTGGATGTCCCGATCGAATTGGTAAAGACTTATCGGAGCAACAATGAACCTCGTAAGGCGCTAGCTGCGATCGATCAGCTATTGGCGCGTTATCCAGTCGATAGTCAGGCGGAGCAAGCGATACTTGCGAAGGTTGACATATTGACGGAATTAGACCAGCACTCGACTGCCATCGCGACATTACGTCAAGTGATGCGCGAGCAAAAACCCACGGCTGCGGTGGCGACTAAGTTGGTCAAGTTGCAGTTAGAGGTTGGCAAATTAACCCAAGCTAGGGAAACGATCGTACGTGCTCAGGCTAAGTTTCCAGATGTGCAAGAAGTACAAATGCTCGCTCGACAACTTTCAGAGCTAGCGCCCGAAGGAACCAAACTGCGGTAGCTTTAGTTTTAAGGTTTGAAATGCGGTGAGTGTGAAGGCGAGGGACGCCCTACTTACCACTTTTAAACGTTTTGGAGTTCCTCTGATATTATGCAGTGTTATCGCTGGTAAGCGGCGAGTTCTTTTCTAGTTCACGAACCTCGCTATGCAAAATTTCAAGCAACGTCTGAAAAAATGCAACGATCATCGGGCCGATTAGAATGCCAATCGGCCCCAACATGGCGAGACCACCAATCACACTTAAAAATGCAAACAACGGGTGGAGTTTAGATTGCCCGTGTAGTACCAATGGTTTAATGATGTTGTCAGCCATTGAAATCACAGCGGCGCCATACAATGCTAGGCCGATCGCAGCAGGCATGTTGTTTTCAATGAAATACAGATACAGCGCGCATGGAATCCAAACTGAAGCGGCGCCTAAGAATGGGACCATCGCCAGCACCGCAGATAGAACGGTCAGTAAGAAAATTGACTCTAAATCGGCAAAGTAAAACCCAATCCCTGCTAATAGTCCTTGAACTAGAGCCGATAGCAACGTCGCAACAACGACCGCTCGGCTTACCTTTGAAAACTGGTCTACTAGCTTTTGTTCGTGTTCGTCATCCAGCGGTGAAAGCCGTTTGAACGTATTGATCATCGCATGCCCATCAAGCAAGAAGAAGTAAAACGATATGATCATGACCACCGAACCACCGACTATAAATAGGAAATATGTTAGCCCTTTGCTGCCAAAAACGAACAATGTGTCACGCAACTGGTTCGTGACTTTCGAGACGTAGATTTCGGATTGCTCTTCGGTTGGGTTTAAAAACGTCGCGGCCCAGGCCTTTGTTTTACCGCCCAACTGGTGGGTGATGAAGTCACCAAAGGCTACCTCTAATTCGTCCACTTGTAGTTTGTAGTTGTGGAAGGATGCTAAGCGTTGCTGACGGAGGTCAGGGGTTTCGATATCGGAAGCGCCTCGTTCATGGTCCCAGTCAATCGATTCGTGCAACTGGTTTATGGCCGCCAATTTGTCGAGGTAGTTTTGCCAAGTGGCCGACGTGTTTCCATCGTTGTTTGGTTCTGATTTTTCAGCTGACGAGGGATCAGAACTGTTTGGCATCACTGTCGATTTAGGTGGATCTAGTTTATAGAAGTCAGCCAGTTCGTCGGCGCTGCGCTCAATTTCGAATAAACTTGCTTGGTGTCGATTTTCAGTAAACGTATCGAGACTAGAATCGCTCGACAGAATTTCGAATTCGGCGCGAGTTTGACTGACGGCCAACGGCAACTCAAGGCCAAGTTTGCTGCGGATTTGCTTGGCGTTTTCAAGTGCCTGAGTGCTGTTGAATTGTCGTAGCACCTGCTGTGATTCGATCGCTGCTAAAGCGAGTATCGCTCCCAAGGGAATTAAGAAGATTAGCAACACGGAAGCCGTGGTTAGCAATGCCGAAATCGTATTGCCTAATTTAAAGTGAGTTCGAATGCTGTTGTACCATGGCCGAAAAACCACGACCAATACAGCTGCTAAAAACAATGGAATCCAGAACGCTACCATGACTTCGTAAAACAGTACGCTGACCAAAACGATCGCGAGTAGTAGCAGCACGAAAGAAAAGTACTGTGCAAAAACGGGCGAACGGTAACCAGCTTCACTTGTTTTCACCGAATTAGATTCGTTGCTTGGATTAGCGCTGGCCGTAGAAGTCGGGTTAGTGGCTGAGGTTGGCGGTTTGTTTTTTTTATTCTTCATGGAAGATATTTTAGTGTTCTTCGGCGATCATGTGGTGACGAACCAGATAAATTTGAAGTTGCTTTTTGATTACCTTTAAGTGATTGACAGTTAAAATCGTACTGTACGTAATGCTGTCGGCATCGAGACAAGCCCGCAACGGCGGAAAATTGTTGCTTGCCGAAGGCGAATCGCCGCTCTAGCGTCGCGGTCGCTCTGCATTGACCGGCAAGACAATACGCACAAAAGTTGTTACTTGGTCGTACTCTGGATCGCTTGCAGCGGGATCGGCTGCACTGGTGTCCAGCAATGATACTTGGCCCTTGAGTTCGCCGATCAAAATTGCTCGCTGAGAAGTTAGCAGATTGCTCAAGTCCGTACGTGCTTGGTAATTGTGACTTAAGCCAGTGTAACTGCGGCCACCTGCCGCCGTATAAAACATCATCATCTCAGCGATCCGACCGACGTTCATCTCCGTCAGCTCCCACCGGGTTGCGTAAGTTCTGTTTTTGTCTTCGGTGTCAATTTGTTTGCGATTCAAAATCGCCTGAATACGTTTGCTGTTAGTTTCCGTTGCGATATCGATTACGTCGCCGCTGGCAAGTGGCCCCTCTAAGACATACGCCCAATTGCCATGATATAGCCGACAGTTGATTAGCTCGCAGTTCAATGGATTTTTAAAACTACCGATAATTTCATCAGTCTTTTTTCTAAACGTCAGGTTGCTTCGAATCTGCGACGGCATCTCTGCTCGCCAACTTGAAAAGACGGCTCTTGAAGAAGATACCGGTATTGGGAAAGACTTCAATTGACTGGCCACCGGATTCAATTCGACCAATTGCGTATATTCGGGGACGGCTACCGTGGCGGCAGAACCGCCGTTCATCCCGCCCAGGCCATTTCCGGGTAGGCCGTGCCAGCTGATCATGCTTTGCTTAACGTTCAGACTCAATGAATTGGTATCAAGGAGTCGCACGTCCCGTGTTTCTCCCGTGGGGCTGTAAAAATTTGTCCACACGAACCCACGACAACTCCCGTCGTTGGCGTCGATGTCAACGATTTCTAATTGGTTGGCTTGTATCGCATGCGGCCGACTCCACAGACTAATGCCAACCGCCAAGCCGCAAAACAACAAAGAGAAAAGCGGAAACGTTATCCAAGTCATTTCCATTCGTCCGAAGAGTTTTCGAAGCAAGAAGTAGTCGAGCGGGCCAATACACAAAATGTACAGACCGATTAAAACCGCGATCGCTGTGAATGGAACGAATTGAACCTTAGAAAACTGTTCCATTGGGGCAAACAGTTGACCAACAATGTCGGTGAATCCCAAGTGTCCCGCGCCGCTGCCAAGTGAAGAGATAGAATCGCGGTCGGCGTCGTTCTGCCCTTCGTTTAAAACATGGATTAGATCCGAGTAGCTTTGCCAGTCAACAATTTTGGGGTGTTTCAGGTCAAAAGCAACGAACACAACGTTTCCTAATCCCATCGCGGATTGAACAATTAGCGGATTCCTGTTTTCATCCGCTACCCATACTTTGATCAAACTTGTTTCAATATTGACGATTTCAATCGGTGGTTCGCTGGTGTTGATTAATTGATTGCGGCTCTTTGCAAAATTCTCTAGGCGACTACTGTTACTAAATTGCGAGGTGCTTTTAATTGGGCTAGGGGCAAAGCGAGCGAGCGATTGCCCCGGAGCAAACCACTCAGTTGCATTTTCGGGCGATGCGGAAATGATTAGCTTGCCGCCTCGCAAAACCCATTGCTCGATAGCGCTGAATTGTTCTGCCGATAACTTGGCCAAAAGTTCTGTGTCGTTGGTTGTTAAAAAAATTGTGTCGACAGAATCGTACGCCAACCATGATTCTGGAAGCTGCGACAAATCAATCACTTGTTTGGCAATGGCTCGACTATCATCGGTGAATTGTTGGGATTGGTCGTCATTGACCGCATGCGTGATCTGGCTATCGCTTTCGATCGCCAAGATCAACGGTTGCACTGACCGTAAAAACTGCGTGCTTGTTAAGGGAACATTCAGCTTAGCAGTTGCTCCGTCGTCGGTAACGATTGTTATCTGATAAGACTTGCATTTGCGGCCAAATCGCACGGCGACTTGAATAGAGTCACCTACTGACGGCGGTTTCTGTTTGAATTCGTAAGTTACGGGGACATCAGCGCCATCGCGCGTCCGTATATTGACTTGCGTGATTTTTTGCGATCGCTTCGACGTAATCGTTACAGGGACCCATTTACCCAAACGAATTGTTTGCGTGATTCCGGTTGCAACAGTGAATCCTTCACTTTCATAGCACTGCTGGGCCGACGCAGGATCGGTGCTCCCTATACAGTTGCCGCCCATGCAAACTATGCAGATACAGCTCACGCAAAGAAGCATCAAAGGCGACAGGATCGGCAGAGAGCGGAAAACAAACGGCATGCGGATTTTAATTGATTGCTTGGTGATAAAATTTGGCGGCGGATTGTTTGCGGCGGTGCCGCGCGGTGAACTACTAACTCAAAGTCTAATTTAAGTGTTGTTGGAACTAAAGCGCTACGGACCCTAGTTTTGGGAACTCATGTTCGCAGATTTGGGGTTCAGCGTCCGTTGCCTTTGGCCTTCGGTGGTCGTAGACCTCGCTATGGCTTTTCCGAGTCAGGGCATTGACAGATGAATTGTTGGCAGCCTGGGCAGCCTGAACCATATTTTTTATGAACGGCTTGGCTTAAATCAATTTCGGCTACATTCGCAATCGTGGCCAACCACGCCAATACGTCTGCAAACTCTGCCGCCAAGTTCTCTTGACGGGATTTGAATTCTTCGGCAGGAATTCGCTGCTGCTCGCTGGGCGTTGTCTCTCGCAGCGCCGCCGCTAATTCGCCGATCTCTTCGGACAGCCACAAGAACGTCGCTGGAATACCGCGTTCTTTGTCCTTCTGAAAATACATTTCGTGGATCAATGTTTGAAACGATTGCAACGAAACGTCAGTTTTAGGATCAGTGGAAGTCATTGGTTGGCTCCCGACTCGGGTGGTTGAGGGTTTACGTTGTGAGCGTCGTCCGAAAGTGCATTATTGTCGGTTGGTTGGGCTATATTGTTTTTCGGTGGTTCGTTGCTTTTAGGTTTGATTCCGCCACCGTTTGGTCTACCGCCGTAGGAGGCACCGCCCAATGCTGATCCGGAATCATTGCCAGAACCATTCGATTCAACGGCGGCCAGTTGAATTTCGTCGCCCTGAACTCGCACTTGGAAGGTGTCTATCTTTAGTTTTCGGTTGTCGCACCAAGCGCCGTCCCGAGCATCGAAGCTCCACGCGTGCCAGGGGCAGGTTACGATGCCTTCGGAGAAATGCCCTGATGCTAACGATGCTCCCATGTGAGGGCAAAGATCGTCGATAGCCAAATAGGTACCGTCGATTTCAAGAAAGATCGCGACCATTTGGTCACCGAACTCAAAGGCTTTTCCGGTGCCGGGAGCGATGTCACCGACTTTGCCGACCGTTTTGAATGCAGGCTTCATTTCTTTTCGATCTTGATTCGAGTTTCATTCTCAACCGAAATCAAAATCAACTTTTCGCGATACTTTCGCTCAGATTTCATTATTGTTTTGAACTGGCTGCTGGAAAAGTAACCGCCATCGACGTCAAATACCAACGAGCCGTTTCCGGTTAGCGATGTTAGTGTTTGTGAGATTTCGTTTTTGGCAGTCGGTTCTTTTACAGTAGTATCATCGGCTGGCGGCGTAAGGTTGGAGACAACATCGACTTTGATCAGTTTTCGGCCTTTTATGGTTTCACTTGGGCCAGTGGAAAATTTGTGATCGATCGAAATCTCTCCAAGGTCGCTGGCTCGTGTCTCTGTTTTAGACCAGCCAGCGGAATCTGCATCGGTAGGGATAGCGGTTAAGGACAGATCGTTGGTGATTTTCTCCAAAGACTCCTTGCTAAATAACGCCTGTAAATTCGGAGCCTTTGTGAGCTTGGCCAGTTTCTTCTGGCTTTCGGCGTCTAAGCGAATCGAAGTGATCTGGCCGTTACTGGTCATTTCCAAAACGCACTTCAGGCCAATCAATGGCTTGGCTTTCCGTTGTAGTTTGCGCATCGCCGATGTTAGTTCGGCAGGGGCGATGTCTGACGAATATTCAATTGCTTGGATTGGTACTGCGGGGTCGCCGATGTTAATTGAGAATCCCGTGAGCTCCTGAGTGATCGTTGCATTGCCGTCGGCGCCAACCGCATCAACGGTCCAGTCGAACTCGAGGACGACATCGGTGAGCATTTTTGTGATTCGTGAGTCGAGCGTTGAAGTGCGCTCGGATAGCTTCGTTGTTTCGACTTGGAACTGATCACCCTGCTTGAACTGCCAAGCAAGTTTTGTTTCTTGGGCATGGCTGGAAGCTAAGCCAAAAGTGGTCCAGCAAAGTAGTAGTAGCAAGGCGTTCGCGGTGACGTGGCCGAGCGATTGAAGGGGTGGTTTTGGAGTCATCAAATCAATGTTTGGCCGTGATGACCATAAAATGAATGGAGTGTAGTTAATGAAAGTCGTCTTTCGCAGAGACGCAGCTTTAGAGCGAAAGATGACTTTAACCTCTCTTCGCTTTGGAACCGAACCGAGCGCGAGCAAGGTCAACACTGCCCAATTTATTTTTACTCGATCAAATGCGTTTCACCCGGCTCGAGCACGAACGGTTGGGTAATCGATCCCGCTTTGACAATCTCAGCCCACTGGGCAGCGTCTTGTTCGATCGGCGGCCAAGTGTTGTAGTGCGATGGCAGTACCTGTTTTGCGTTCAAATACTTAACCGCGCGAACACTATCCCTAGGGCCCATGGTGAATTGATCACCGATCGGTAGTACGGCAACATCGATTTCTTTTTCAGCGATTAATTTCATGTCCGAAAATAGAGCTGTGTCGCACGCGAAATAGATCTTCTTGTCGCCAAGTAACACCAAGAATCCCGCTGCCAAACCACCGTAGGTTCCATCAGGCAATTGTGAACTGTGAACCGCTGGTGTCATCTTAATGGCGCCAAAAGGCAGGTCCAATGAGCCGCCGATGTTCATGCCGATTGTGTTCTCGACTTTGTGTTTGGATGAAAACCATTCAGCGATTTCAAATATCGCCACGACTGTCGCCCCGCATCGATTCGCGATTTCCGCCACGTCAGCGACATGATCAAAGTGACCGTGCGAAACCAAAATCGTATCAGCGTCCACGTCCGCAGCCTTCATCGGCGCTGTGGGTGAATCGTTAAGGTAAGGGTCCAACAGGATGCGGTGACCTTCGTATTTGATCAACCAACATGCATGCCCCAGCCAAGTTAGTTCAATGCTCATTTTTTTGCCTTATCATGGTTCTAGT
>CAZHCH010000119.1:0-9164 GCA_964530985.1 uncultured Pirellulaceae bacterium
ATCAACGTCACTACAGCATTCTCTACGACAACGCCGTCAACCTGATCAAATGGGGGTTACTAGGAGAATTACACCACATTCGAGCCCAATGGCATCGCAACAACCGCCCCGGAAATGACTCTTGGGCCATTCCAATTCCCGGCGGCGAAAAGACTGCAAGTAACGAAACGATCGACAAAATTGCCAAGCAATTAGTTAACTTCGAAAACCACTACAACAGCGATGCGTGCTCGGCCGACGACGATGTTGAATGGACTTTCAAGCGGATCGCTCAGTGGAAAGCTTGGGACCAAGACAAATACGTCCAAGCCCAGCGATTTGGTTACGAGGAAATCGAAAGCGGAAAGTGGTACGCCAACCGCCCGCGAACAGCCATCGAAGAAATGGTTCGCTGGCGTCTTTGGGACCGCACTGGTGGTGGACTAATGGCTGAGCTTGGTTCGCACCAACTTGACGCTGCTAGTATTTTCATCTCTGCATTAGCCCAAAAACCCGGCGCGCATGTCCATCCGTTGAGCGTTCACGCTGTTGGTGGACGCCATACCGCTCCCAAAGATCGCGATGCCGCAGATCACGTTTACTGCACTTTTGATTTTCCCGGCCAAGGCTACGACTACGATTTTGATGTCGGTTATGAAGATAAAGTAAACAGTTACCCACCTAAAACTGGCGTTCCCGCCTATAACGAAAATGAACACTCCAACAAACGCGTGGTTGTCACTTACAGTTCGATCAACGGCAACGGATACGGTGGCTACGGCGAAGTTGTCATGGGCACCAAAGCGACCATGGTTTTGGATCGCGAAAAAGAAGTCATGCTGTATCCGATCGCGGGAACGTCTTACAAATCGCGTGTTAAATCCAACAAAAAAGGGCAAGCGATTATCGACACCTCCGCCAGTGGTGACGCGGCTCCAGCGAAAGCGGCCGAAGGCTATGGTCCAGTTAGTCGAGGATACCGCGAAGAAATCGAACACTGGGCATGGTGCATCCAACAAGGTGATTTGAGCAACCAACCTCGCTGCAACGGCCCTGTTGCGCTAGCCGACGCCACAATCGCTTTGACCGCCAAATTGGCCATCGATAATTCGCAAAAGAAAGGCGGCCACGGCTTTATTCAATTTCAACCGGGTTGGTTCGATGTCGACAGCCAAGACGTTCCCGAAGCCAACGGCAATGCCGAAGCCAACCAACAGGCTTGGGCCAAAGCCAAAAAGAACTGCGGTTTAACTTAGTAATTACCAGTCCACGCCCGATTGATTGGCCTTCGGCAAAGTAATATCGGTGGCAATACGATAAAATAACCTGCGGATTCAGTTTACCTGAGTCCGCTTTTTTATGGTTCAAACGCGTGAACCGAACCGCCAGCACTTTGTCTGATCCGGCATGAATAAAAAACAACTATTGGGCCTTGGCGTCCCCGAAGACTGTATCTCGACTGCGATCTCGATCGTACAAATCGCAGCTAAAAACAAATCGATCGAAGCTCCCAAGAAGCTGATCAAAAAACTCGTCTCCGCACCATCGGTATACGCAGCCGATCCAGTCTATGGCCCGCTCGCTGTAGCAATTATTGAATTCGAGGCCAATGACACGCCTTTGTCTGAGATTGAGTACTCGAGTTGGGGAACGGATTTTGACGACAATTCAATCCGTCAAATTCGCAATGCATGTAAACTGCCTGTCTCGCGAGCAGCGGCACTCATGCCTGATGCGCACTCAGGATACGGCCTGCCGATTGGCGGAGTACTGGCGTGTGAAAACGCCATCATTCCCTACGGCGTCGGTGTTGATATTGCTTGCCGCATGAAGATGACCATTACTGACCTTCCGGTTGAAATGGTTCAACGAAACGACGCCAGTCAGTGCCAAGGCCTTGACCAAGCTCTCGAAAAAGGAACCTTATTCGGCACTGGCCGGAAGTGGAAGCGGCCCAACGAACATGCTGTTTTGGACGAAGACTGGACGATTACCGCCGTCACGCGAGAAGCCCGCGATCGCGCTGCTGGACAACTTGGAACCAGCGGTAGTGGCAACCACTTTGTCGAATGGGGCGTGCTGACTTTACCTAAATCGGAATTTGGTCTCGAACCGGGTAAGTACGTTGCATTGCTTTCACACAGTGGATCTCGAGGCCCGGGAGCGATGACTTGCAAACGCTACACCGATATTGCTCGACGAATGGCTCCAGCGAAAATCAAAAACGATTCTCAGCTACGTCACCTTTGCTGGCTGGGCATGGATACCCAGGAAGGCCAAGAGTACTGGCTGGCGATGAATTTGATGGGTCGGTTCGCTTCGGCAAACCACGAAATCATTCACCACAACGTAACTCGACTAGCAGGCGCCCAGTCACTAGCAACCATTGAAAACCATCACAACTTTGCTTGGGAAGAAGAGCATGATGGGCAATCGTTATATGTTCATCGTAAAGGGGCAACGCCAGCTGGGGCAGGGGAGGTTGGTGTTATTCCGGGGAACATGGCTGACTCCTGCTTCGTCGTTCGTGGCAAAGGAAACGCAGCGAGTCTTAACTCCGCTTCTCATGGAGCCGGCCGCCGCATGTCGCGAACCAAAGCAAAACAACAGTTCATCTGGAAGCAGTGGCAGACGCACTTGGCCGAAAAGAACGTACGTTTGCTCGCCGGCGGATTGGATGAGGTTCCTGGAGCCTATAAAAACATCCACGAAGTGATGGCAGCTCAGACGGACCTAGTCGATGTAATCGGTGAGTTTATGCCTCGCATCGTGATGATGTGTGGTGATGGAAGCCGTCCTGAAGACTAATGTGTTTGTAATTCAATTTTCAGATGGTCACCTATCGTCGTCAGACCTTTCATCAAAAAAGGCTCTCAACACAAACGTGTCGAGAGCCTTTTGATTTTAAAATTGTCAATTCAGACGCTAGTTGAACAGACGTCGTACACCGAACGTGAAGAAGACATTCGAGACGAGGTTCAATATTTCCTCCTGAGGCTTGAACCTGAGGATCAACGTATCTCCTTGCTTAACTAAAAGCCTTTGTCTTGGGTCATTAATTGCCTCATTCAAGTCAATTCGAATTGCAAGTTGTCGGTCACCTGGAACCCTTCGTAGTACAACCAACTCCGTAGGCGGTACGTTTTGAGCAGCTCCGCCTAAGAAACCCGTTCTTTGTCCAGTCGCGAATCCGCTTCCTGACAACGAAACCGCTGCAAGTACATCCAAGTCATAGTCACGCGGCAACGGGAATTCACCGCCTCGCAGCAATCCACTTGTGTAATAAACATCCGTTTCACGCGTATCCACATAGACGACATCTCCATCGCGAAGAATCACGTCCTCTGCTCGCAAGTCAGGAACTTCGCCCGGCTTCAAACGTAGCGGAATCCTGATAGTATTTGCGTCATCTTCCAAATTTGGAATCTGGCCAAAAGGAAACTGGTTTGCTTGGGCTGTACGATAAAACTCACTTGCCCTACGATCACGGCGGGCATTATCAAAGCGGTTCCCACGCAAGACTCGAATTTCAGGCTTTGCGTTAACACCAGGAATACCACCGGTTTGCAGTAACGCATTCAGTACGTCATTTTTGTATGCTGGCATCTGCAATACAAAACCACGACTGGACTGGTCATTACGATCGGTAACTTGGGTTGGTTGCGCTCTAGCTAGTTGATTTTGAGATCGTTGCGATGTCGAGTTATCCTGACGAACGACGAACACCCGGTAGGTACGCTCGCGGAACAACGTGACAATGATGCGACCATCTTCCTTCAAAATTGGTTCCGGACCACCTCGGTAAGCACGCTGAATCAATTCCTCGGCTTGCTTGATCGTCAATCCGCGAACGGGAATTGGCTTGACTGATGGCAATGAAAGCGTCCCATCTTCTCGAACCGGAACAGGGAAGCCAATTGCAGGAGGCAAATCACTACTTGGATCGGGAATTTGAATCGGTGGAGCTTCACCTGGGTTACCTAAGACGCCTTCGATGAAAACACCAAGGACGTCTCTACTGTCAAGCGTATAGAACTCGGGTCGAGTCTGACGCAAACGAGCGGGATTTAGCGGCACCTTAGATGCCTGTGGTTCCGCTTTAAACTGATCTGGCAAACGCGCCGCTGGAATCGTATCCAGAGGCGAAAACAACGCCGTGCAACCGGTCATCGACATGCTGATCAGCACCGCCAACACCGATGCTAGTCGCATGGCTGAACGCTGAGGTGTATCAGTTTTGGGTGGTGATTGGATCATCGCTTAGAGACTCCAAGGATTAGCTGTCTGGAAACAGCAAACGTGAAAATGTATTAGGATCGAAAGTGGCTTGGCCGTAATTGCTCAGTCCAATTATTCGTTATTCAAATTGGCAGGGTTGCAATCAACACAGCAAAAATCAACCCGGATTGAAACCGGCCGGCACAACCGGCGAAGTCGTTTTCCAATCGATATTGGGGTCCGCTGAAAGCACGGCTGGTAATCCACTTCGATGTATTGGAAATTCAGGACGGCCAACTATGGGCGGAGACTGACGATAAGTTGTTCGGTTTTCGTTAACCAACGTTTTGTCCGAAACCACTGGGACATCACCAGTCACCTTCGGCTTTGTTTTTTCTTGCTTGACAGCAGCTTCTAATAAACGCGAAACTGCAATATCGTGGAAACTTCCTGAGTTGTCTTTTTTAGCAGCAGCAACACCAGCAGGGTATCCTTCAAACCACGCATCCACGCATTTACTTCCGTCTGAAGACTGATACTCGTACCCGCGATAGCTATCTGGCGGAAGAGCTGGTGTGTAGCCATCACCACCTTGGCAAACGTCCCTATAGCCTTCACAAAAACCATTCTCGAAATGGTCAGAGTACGCTCTATCGCAGTTTCCGTATCGCAAATTGTAGGCGCGCTTGGACCACACCAAGTCACGGAATGTTAGCGCGGCAGCTTCGTCGAAAGAGCGTAGAATACTGCAGCCTGTCTGACTTGCTGTGATACCAATAAGGGCCACAATTGCCAACCGAACCAACCATCGTTGGTTAAAACTGACAGGCGGCGTTGATCGAGAATCTGACATTAGGATCCCTCTAAATCGCTTCATTACTAAACCTCGAACACCTGCTCGAGACGGAAGCTGGAAAATTGCTCACAAAGCAGGTGCTCCATGACTCACGGTCTTCATCGCCCGATAAGCTATTCTGAATTTAGTGAAGATTCGCGTGATAGAGTTTTTCACGGAAAAAATCATCACAACGAAGTAATCAATTGCATGAATTAACTTTTGCCAGATCAAACCGCTAGCGACACAGAGCTAGCTGTGGCCAGCAATTAAAGATACAGAAAAACTGAAAGTCCCGAATCCCATTAGAAGCCAACGACCAGAGCAGCACCGTAATCAAGGTCACTTTCTTGGTTGCCTATTGACGGTGTGCTATCGTAGTGATTTTGGGCGAATATTCGAAAGTTAATGTTGCGCCGCGCATCCACCAAAAGTTCTAAACCAGCATTGGTGTTCAAGCGATAGTCTTCAAAATCCGAAACATTCGGGAAGTAATCAACCGTTACGTAGAGGCGGGTGTTGTCAAAAACCTTTCGCTCCCAGTCCGCACCAACTGAAGCTCCGGCCAGAAAGCTCGACGAATCGTAATCCCACGGGGCAAAACAACTACGAAACGCGGGCTACTGCAGCAGCCTCACCAAATTTAGTGAAAATCAACAATCGTGCCGGCTAGAACTTAAGATGATCGCATCGCGCAGGAAAGTAGCTGGTAGGTAATCCAGTTTCCTCTTAAACACATATCTGATCTGATTAGTTATTCTCTAACATCCGTTCCAGTCGAACAACTTGGTGTCGCACGGAGTCGAGATCTGGATTGATATTCAATGCGAGACGATATCCTGCCAACGCCCCTGAAACCTCGTCGATTTGCATGCAACAATGAGCCAAACCGATGGCTGCGGGGAAATGAAATCGATTGAACTGCAAAGCCTCACGGCAATCAACTAAAGCCGCTTCATAATCGCCCAGTGCACAAAACGCGATCGCGCGTTGGCTATAGGCTTCGCTAAACTCAGGATTGACTTCAATCAACCGCGTCGCCACCGCAACGGCCTCTTCCATTTGAGACTGATCCACTAACCGAAACAGCAATTTTAACAACTGCTGCTGCCCCTCCGTTCCCTGACGCTGCCAAAGTTCTCGAATTCCATGGTCAGCCAACATTCGGACGGCCCGATCCTGATCATTAAGAGCTTTACCTACGACCTCATTGTTTGAAAAATCGCCTAAAAACCCAATCGCCAAAATTGCCGCTCGGCGGGACATACACCCGCCGCCTGTGGCAAGCCGTTCCAACGAAGCCATATTATATTTGGTCGAAACCGCCTGAATAAAATCAGCCGAGCTCTCTTCAATTAGAAAACGTTGGTAAAATTTATCCAGCTGTGGATATCGGAGCGACGATTCCGACATAATTAACCAAGCCTCAAGTAACAAAACGGGACAAAACGAAGATTAACCGTGCCTGCAATAAAGCGTCAAAAATTACGACGACAGGATAACAGATAACCTTGACGATACCCTGAGTTTAATTGGACCAATGGCCTCGGGCAACGATGCATTCATGCAGGTTTGGTCAGAAGTATGACATTCTTAGCCATCTTGGCATTCAAATAACAAACCATGACGAATATGACGACTGGGCAATTTCAGAAGGCCCAATCTAGTAGCAATACCCATCAAAGTGAGCAAACCCTCAAAAGTCGGATAGAACAGTATGGCTAAAAATACCGGTTATTTCGAATGGATCGTCAGTATTACCTTCTTAGCATTGTTGACTTGTCCCAGCCTCGGCAGTGCTCAAGACGCTTCGTCAGTGCTATTAAAAAGTAAAAATACATCGTTTTTAACCGGCAAGAAGTTAGACCGTAAAAGCTCGCAAGCGTTTTCATTTTGGTGGCGAGACGCGGAACTACGCGATCGGCTAGTGGCGTTTTCTAAAACTGAAGACATCGCAGTCATGCTCGACCGTCGCGTCGACCCAGGCACCACAATTAACTTAGGAATCGAGAACCGAACGCTAGAGCAAATTCTCTGGCAAGTTGGTTCAACGGCAAAGATTGGTGTCTGTCGAATCGAAGATTGTTACTACTTCGGACCCGTTGAAACTACCATGGTGTTACCAATCGCCATGGACACTCTCCACCGCCAAGCAAAAAAAGTTAGCCGCCGATCTTCCGTGAAATGGACTGTCGAACGTCCGGTGCAAACTACTCCAATTGTGTCTACTAAATCATTGATCGAAGCGATCGCCAGCCGACATGGTTTTTCTGTCAATGGCTTAGAAAAGCTACCGCATGACCTTTGGTACGAAGTTTCGCTGCCACCAATTAGTGTACTGGCACAAATACAATTGTTGTTGGCCGGTTTTGGTAAAACATTTGAAATCGATTCTGAGGCAAAGTCGATCACGATCATCGATTTCCCCAAGATAGAATCCGCCAAAAGAACCTTCGCCGTTTCTAAACGCCCGGAAAATTGGAAAGAACTCAATATGAGATTCCCTGATTTACGGATGTCATATCGATCCAAATCCGTCATTGCAACGGGTCCGCCGCTCCAACTAGCTTTGCTAAAAGCGGCGTTAGTCGATCAAGTTAAAACAAAAGTTGGTAAAACGGAACGACTTACGTTGAATACCGAGGCGGACCGTTTGACGATCTTGAAAACGATTGCTCAAACTGCCAAGCTCGAATTGGTTCTAGGAGAAATTCCTCCAACCGAATTGTCAGAACGAATCAAAATCAATGCCGTCAAAGTGACCCAAGCAGAACTGATTTTTCAAACACTCAAAGGAACTCGTTATCGAGCCGAGGTGCAAGGTAATCAGCTTTTAGTCAAATGAAGACACCCGCGACCATTTGTACTCAAATTTGCCTATTCACACTAGAATTTGACTTAGATTGGTTTATTGGCTGGCGAGCCTCAATCAGATCCTACCAATAAGCCGGAAACAAAGTTGGGTAGATAATGCATTGGTAACACAACGACTATCTGTGGCCGGGTCGCCAGCAAAGTAAGTTCCAGGTTTCTGACAACGCTACTAATTAAATCCTAACACCAGCTTGAGCACGGCGAGCAAACTTCGGTACTGAGTGCCTAAAAAAAGCCGCGTGTACAGTTTTTGCACACGCGGCTCAATGCGAGAGGCGTCGGCGGGAGTCGAACCCGCGATGGCGGATTTGCAATCCGCTGCCTTAGCCACTTGGCCACGACGCCTTAAACGAGCAGTATTATTTCGGTTTGACTTAAATGGTCAAGCGGTTTGGGTGGGTTAGGCAGAAAATGCCTATTAATATCGACTTCCTCTGCCGATTTTTCGGCCATTCTAAAGGCAATAACTGCCTAAACCAAACCTCCAACTGCGTATGACAAATCTTCGGCCGTTATCAACGCAGACTTTACCTTGTCCCGCGAAACCTCCCTGCAACGATCGACATATTCAACAAAGTCAACAAAATCATCCCGTCTCGCTAGTCTTGGAAACAATTTCCTCCGGCGATGTCTTTTCGCACGGATTCGGCACTAAAAATCAAGATTTTTAAATGAGCTTGAAGGGCATCTGCTCTCGGAAGCATCTAGAAACCATCAGAATAAATGTCTTCGTTATTTGTTTTTTCGCCAGCACACCGAGCATTTTCGTAGTAGCTTTCTACAGCAACTCCCACCTAGTAATTACCTAGTAATTGTCAAAAACTCCTACCTCTAAAAAACGAATCTCGAAAAGTGATTAAAACATCAAAAACCAACCGAACGCGAACAAAACGCAGGTTCGGCAAACGCTTTCAATCGCGCCTAGGCACGGCATCCGTTGAGTTTGCGTTAGTCGCTCCTTTATTATTTCTCATTCTGTTCATGACCATAGAAGCCAGTCGCTTTCTTATGAGTCTGCATTCAGTGGCCGGTGCAGCCCGAGAAGCAAACCGCGTCTTTGCAGTTCGAAATGACGAAACCGAAGCAAAGACAGTCGCCCTCGAGTACATGAAACGGAGCTCTTTTAACATCCAAGACTTGCAGGTCACATTTACCGAAAAGCCCTCCACTATAGTTGGTTTTGAAATCCTGTCGTGCGAAGTGGAAATCGACTACGAAGACGTCAGCCTGATCAGTGACCCGTTCAACCTTGGTGCCC
>CAZHCH010000120.1:0-9082 GCA_964530985.1 uncultured Pirellulaceae bacterium
GCGAATCAGATCTGATAATGAAATTCACCGACACATTCCTTACCCATTGCCGGTTATTAAAAGATTTTGAGCCGCCAGAAATCCATTGCCCGCTGCACCTGTGGTGGCCCAGCGATGCAGCTCATGAAAGCAAGTCTGGTTCAGAAATGTGGGCCCAAAGAGCACATTCGACCGTTTCCGAATCAATCATTGAAGGAAGCCACTACTCGATTATGCGTGGTGCCTCGGTGCGAGCTTTGTCTGTAGAAGTAGAAGCTGCGATTGCCCAATGCGATGAAGTGAACGCCTAAGTTCTGTTTTAAGAACGATTGCGCTCATCTCCGTCTTGGAACATTGATCGGTATCCCTGCGACAGAATCAGGCATGCTTTCAGGGCCTCAACAAACCCAACGCAGCGAAACCGAACCGTAGGCTCCGAGGCTTGTTCGTAGTAATGCCTTTAGGCTTACCTCTCCGAAGTGAATTCGCTAACCCCCTTAGTGGCGAGCCGGAACGCGTCGGCAACAGTACCTCCAGAGGATGGGCACTCTTGCCCGTCATCACAAAAGAAACAGTTCAGCTAACACGACGAACCACCTGTCCGATTAAATGCCAGGCTCTCCCTGAGCAACAGCTGCAATCCGGTTGCTCAGCGCCTACTCGAATGACAACAGAAAAAGTTTGTTGAAAACCCTCATTCGATAATTCCAATGCTTCGTGGGCGAAACCATCCAAATTCAGTGAATGTGCAGTTGCATTGATTCTCTGGCAACTGCCATTAGTCTGCCCCTACAGCCGTCGATTACACCATGCTTGCATGTTTTTTGGCAACGAATCGAAACCTTTGCAAGTCTTCAACAAACCGGGCAACTTCCACAAGAAAAGGCTCGAAATAGAGCACGATTGCTATTTATTCACCTTGAACAAGTGTCTAGTTTCAGCGGTGGATGATAGAGCGAGAACAAGCATTCCCAAAAAGTCTCTGTCGAAATTTGGACTAAAGGAATCAGTATGAAATGGACTTTTTCGCTTGCCGTTTGCATGAGCTTAATCAGCTCGATGGTTCTGGGGCAACAGCAACCTGAGTTGCAATTTAGCGCAGCAAGCATTCTACCTGCTGCTATCCTGCAAACTGACAACTACCGAATCGCCGACAGAGTTGTGGTTCACGAACATCAATTTCAATTTAATATTGAAACGACTTACGGAACGTTTCCCGTGACTGGCATTCCAATGCTAGAAAAACGACTCTCCGAGTTGCGAGCCATCCAACAGGCCAGCAAACTTAGCAACCAGCCTGTTGTTGCGCAGAGCGCTTGGGCAACACTGAAACGAACTCCTCAAGGCGCCGACCATTTACTTGCGGATCCGCTTGGAACACTCCGGCAAGCTCCGCAAGGCATTAAAAAAATGGCGGCCAACTTCATTGATCCAGTCAGCCGGCACACTGGATCAGACGCCCGGCGAAAGTTAGCGGCTAGTTTAGGCGTCGATTCGGAAACAAGAAATCCAGTGCTGCACCAAGTGCTTGTGCAATTGGCAACAAAAAACATAGTTGGCCAATCGGCAACCAAGTTCGCATTAAGTGCCGCCGTCCCTGGGCTCGGCACGCTATCTTCGATGGAAGACTTACGAGACACCGTCGCCTCCAAAACTCCACATGAACTCTTGGTGCAAATGGATGCTGAACTAACTCGGATGGGCACATGGGGCCCCGTCAAAGACACTTTTGTCAAATCCAGTAACTGGACGCTCCTAGAGAAGTTGACTTTCATGCAATCGTACAAACAACTTACTGGCGTCCAACATGCCGACGTATTGCTCTACTTGGCCAACCGAGATGGATCCGAAGCAGCAATATTGCGGCGTCTGATCACTGTCAAATTGTTAGCCGAACTGCATTCAAAAAACCCAATCCAATCCATTTCGGATAAGGGCCTACCCATTGCTTGGCTGAAGGATGGCCAAATTATTGGGGTCTGCTCCATCGATTATTTAACGAACTCTACTGAAGTTCAACAGATCGCAACTGGTTTTAGGCAGAACAACCCAACCAAAACAATTAGCCTGCTTTCGGCGGGCTGGGTTTCACCTGAAGCTCAAAGGACGTTGGATCAAAACAAGGTCACCTTCGTTCGAGCGGACTTTGCCGCAAACGCAAAAATTGCCAATCAATCACCCAATTCAGAAGGTTCACGTCGATGAAACGACAGCGCATTAGGAGTATTCGATTGACGGTGGCATCATTCTGCTGTCTTGCAATACTAATTGGATGCCAGTCTCTCAAGAAACGCAGTCAAGTCGACTTGGGCGATATTTATGATGATGTGGCACACCTACCCGATACCGAACGCAATCCGGTGATCGTGATTCCGGGAATCCTCGGTTCACGGTTGGTTGACAAGCAAACTGGCGAAGTCGTCTGGGGTGAAATGGGACCGGCTGGAGTTAGTCCGCTAAAAACTCACAGCCTTACTGAACTTGCGCTTCCAATGCAGTCGGGAGTCCCACTACATCAATTACACGACCAAGTTGGACAAGACGGGCCGCTGGACCAAATAACATTTCGAGTGGCAGGCATTCCTGTCAAAGTGAACGCTTATGCGCAAGTTTTAGCAACACTCGGCGTCGGCGGTTACCGTGATCAACACTTCCGCGGAAGTTCGCGAAGGAATGAAGTGAGCTATGGCGATGATCACTTTACCTGCTTTCAGTTTGCCTACGACTGGCGGCGAGACATTAGCGAATCAGCCGCCCTGTTAGCTCAATATATTGAAGAAAAAGATGCCTACACCCGGCAACAATATCTCGAGCGATTTGGAATCGAAAACCCAAACATCAAGTTCGACCTCGTCGCTCATTCGATGGGTGGTATGGTCGCGAGATATTACTTGCGTTATGGCAATCAACCACTTCCTGACGACGGTTCGCTCCCAGTGCTAACTTGGGAGGGAGCTCAACGAGTCGGCAGAGTGTTTATTGTCGGAACGCCGAATCTTGGTTCAACACAAGCCGTCAGTGAAATGAAAGATGGGTTGCGGCTTGCGCCTCCGATGCCCAAATTTCCACCAGCAGTCATTGGAACCATGCCAGCAGCCTACCAGCTTTTCCCACGTAGCGAAGATACACCACTGGTGTTCGAAGACGGCTGCAGTCGCGATGTTTTATCGCCACAAACATGGCAGGAACTGGGATGGGGATTGGCAGATAAGCGACAAGACCGGGTGCTGGCAAGGTTGATACCAAATTGCTCGGTTGAGCAACGTCGGCAAATCGCGCTGGAACACCAAGCGAAATGCTTGACACGAGCCAGACAATTGCACCAAGCGTTGGATGTTTCGGCTCCGTTGCCACCTGGCTTGGAGATGCACCTGTACGCCGGTGACGCCAAAAAAACGCTGCATCAACTACTAGTTAATCCAAACAACGGCAGAGTCATACAAAAAATTAAAACTGCGGGCGATGGAACGGTAACACGTACCAGTGCGCTTGCAGAAAGACAAGACGGACGGTTACACCGGCCGGTACGGATGATCTCATGGACAGACGAGACTTTTCTTTCGACCGACCATCTAGGTCTGACTCGCGACCGAACTTTTGTTGACAACGTTTTAGACCAACTATTAGTCACCCCTGGCAATCGCTAGTTAGAGCGAAGCTCCACAGGCTGACATTTTTTACGTGGTGCGTTCGTAGTAATGCCTTTAGGCTTTGCTCTCCGAAGTGAACCTGCCACCCCCCAACTAAAACTGACAATAAAAACCGTTCAGCTGACGCGACGAACCACTTGGCCAATTAAATGTCACGCCCTCCGCAGGTTTCATTCATCTGCGAAAAGATTACTTGGACGAACTTACTTCGAATCGGTCGTGAGTGTCCTATCGACCAACTCACGAGAAAATGCTGGAATGTTCTCCAAGTTTGGCTCGACTTCCCTGATCGATTCCCTCACTCGTTCGGCATCCTCATTTGCGTTAGTCAGCAAATGGAAATGTGCCAAACGCTCGCCAGCATCGATTATCGCTTGGTTCGTTTGCGGTCGAGGATTTTTGATTGACTGAAGCGACGCAAAACTGGATTTCAGCATTCTTTGGGCTCTAAAGGTTCTTCCAAGTTTCAGATACGTCATGCCAAGCAATGACCTTACCTCCCCCAGCAAATGTGTCTGAGTACCTTTGAAGTGTTCCATACTTAGAATTTCGATCAACTCATTTAAGTGCAAAACCAGCGTTTCGTCTGGCTTGACCACGTACCTCGCAACGCAGGCGCGATAAAGATATTGCGTTGGAACAATAAGCTCATCCAATCTAGAAAAACGCTCCTTAATCTCGGATTCGAATTCTTCGACAACCTGAATCGCTTCTTTGTCACCTTGTAACGCCAGCGACTCTGCCAGCCAAATTTTCGGCTCTAAGCAGTCAAAGACGAATGAAGTATTATTGGACTCTCGGTTTTTCGCGTCGCTGAAAAACTCGTCCGCCTCTCTAAATCCTCTGCTAGCCGCCTCTAGATCGCCTTGATTGGCAGCTACCATTGCCAGCATGAATCTCTTTTGATTTAAGTACTGCTCGTGGCGATCTTCTGGAAATTCATGTTCGACAAAGTCGACATCCAGATACTCTTTTGCTTTTTCTGGCTGATTGACCAGCAAGTGAACATTGGCCAGCTTTGCTGTACTCAAGGAATTTCTCCAATGGCCTGTTCCATACTTTGCCACCTGGTAACGGTACAATCGATTGGCCGTTTCAATAGCTCGTGAAAAATCCTCCGTTTTGACATAAGCCTCAAAAAGCCAAGATAAAGCAAAAACTCGCTGTTGATATAAACGTTTCGATTTCCCCTGAGTTTGAATGATAAATGTTTTTAAATGCTTGATTGAATCACGATACCTACCGACGCCTTGCAAGGCTCTTGCCAAAGAATAAGAAACGATATAGCTCCTTGCACCGGGCTCATTGCCGTAACGATCCTGCCCCCTAAAACTAAGTGATAATTTTTCTAGGATCGGCAACGCCTTTCGGTATTGATCAAGCCGAAGGTAAGAACGAGCGAGCGACACCTTTGCCGTTTCCACTTGGGGATCATTCCGGCCCATTTCGTCGCTGTTATTGTCGGAACCGTGATCGGTTTTAGAAAGCACAGCATTCAATACTTCGATTGCTTTTATTGGCATCCGGTTGTAATTGTAAATTCGGGCCATGTGGATTCCGTATTCGACACCAATGATCGCTAGCCCCAGTTCTGAAGAAGTTTCGATAAGCTCCAGCGCCTTTCGTCTCTTATCCTCAATAAGATAATTCGATGCCAGCTTGCACTGAATTCTTAAGAAATCTCGTGTGTCTGTTTCTCCAGAACGGACATAGAATTCCTGCAGGTCTTGGTAAAGAGAATTGGCCCGTTTTACTTGCTTGTTTGCTGACAGCGCGTCGGCCAACTGACTCCGAGTATTTCTCGCAATTTCACTTTCAAGGCCATACTCAGCCATCACAAACCGATCGGCCTTTTCAAGAAGCGGAATGGCTTTCTCAACTGCTCCAAACGCATGGTAGTATTTCCCAATTTTCGCCTGAAACGAAGCAATCACATCAGGTGCTCCAATTGAATCCTCGTCCAACTGCTCAGCGGCCTGATCAAGATTTTTAACCAGCAAATTCATCAGTGGCTTACTCGAACGTGCACTTCGATTGAGATGCAGGTTTTCAAAAACGGAGCCAAGGATTTTGTTGACCTCTGCTAATTGCGTAAGCCGAGCCTCAGCTTGGGCTTTTGAATCGTCAGCAGCAATTTTGGCACTGATGGCTAAGTCTTTTGCGACCCTTGCGTCTTCGGCTTTTTGATCTGCGAGCGTTCTAGCTTCATTCTCTCGATAGAACCCGATCGATGTGCCAACGATACCGGCGATAAGAATGCCAAGACACGCCACAACACAAATCACAAACGACAATCGACGTTTACGGGCTTCTTCATTCCTTGTTAGTTCTTTTTCCAGCTTGATTTGAACTGTCTGAGCGGCGGTCTCCCGAGATGCAAAATAAGCTAACATTTTCTGTGCGACTGCATCGGCATCAGAAGGGCGGTCGGCCGGATCTGACTGCAAGCAAGATCGAGCTAAATCAGCCAACTCCGAATCGACGTTCGAATCCAAACACCGCGGACGACAACTATGATTCAAAGACGCCTCGTTCCGAACCGTCGATTCATCCTCGGCTTCACCAAGCCTAGCCCCCGACAGGATCTCCCAGAGAATCGCGCCGAGAGAATAAACATCGGACTGTTTGTTAATCAGATCGTTTCGCCCCTTTGATTGTTCCGGCGACATGTAGCCGGGTGTACCGACAACCTGCCCATGGCGAGTCAAATCTGCGGGGGTGTGTTCGGCATCGTCAGATTTAAGACTAAACACGTCATCTGCCATGTCAGCTCGCGTTTGCTGCACCACGAAAGTTTGGGATTGCTCATCGTCAGCAGCAAGTTTTTTAGCAACTCCCCAATCCATGACCTGAGTTTGACCGTGATCGCCCACCATGATATTGGAAGGTTTGAGGTCGCGGTGAATCACCCCACGCTCATGCACAAATGCCATCGTCTGACAAGTTTGCAGAAAGAAATTCAGGGCTGTCGTCCGATCGGCAGATGTCGAATCACTGCCCGCTAAAAACTGGGCGAGTGTTTCTCCTTCAACCAACTTCATACAATAGAAAGGGCGGCCATCTTGAAGTTCGCCCAGTTCATAAACAGGAGCGATCCCTGGATGTTGCAACTGTCCGGTAATATGAGCTTCGTTGTAAAATCGCTGAACCGCCTGAAAGTTGTCGCGATGTTTCAACTGCAAACACTTAAGAACAACGTCGCGTCGCATTTGCGAATCGTAAGCGGCATAAATGACTCCCATTCCGCCCTTAGCCAACTCGCTCTTAATAGAATAGCGAGCTGTTTCTCGCTCTTCCATTTCTGAATCGAAGAAGACCAATGGGTCCTCAAGAACAGCTTGGAACCGATCACTGTACTGAAGCAGCGCTTCGATTCTCACCGCACGCTCTTTGTCTTGCTCCGCCAATTGTTTCATTCGCTCCGCACGAGCGTTTACATCTTTAATCAACCAGATTTCTTTGAAAATTTCTTTGTCAGTCATCAAATGCTACTCGTCAATAAGCTGTAACAATCGAGCAACTCCATAACTGGACTCAGCTGATACTTCCTGATCAGTCACCTCAAGCAATCTCGCCACTTGCTGAACTGTCAATCCGGCAAAAAATTGCAAGTTGAAATTCTGCACAAAATCCGGATCTTCATCGGCCAACCGATCCAAAGCATCGATCACTTGTGCGACCGTGACCTGCAAACCCTCACAAGAACCCAACAAACCACTGCTTAACTTTGGATCTGATCTAAACAGTTTTCTTGTCGCAACGCCAACACTACGATAGTAACATTCAAGTTGGTCTTGATTGAGTTTCTTACGCCCAATCAATCGTAATGTTACTTCATCAACCACCGATTTCAAACGAACTGTCTGACTAAACACTCGTGTCTGCTGAACCACTGAACGCAAATCATTTACAAGCCAGTCGAGCAGAGATTCAAATGCGTGACTCTTTCCTGCAATGGTGCAGTTGATCAGCGTGATGAACTCAAGACTAGCAAACTCGTCCGAGGCATCATGGAACACGGTGCAAGCATCAGCCGGCACCCGTTGCTTAATCGCAGTCACAACCTCATTGTGAAGCGTTCCATCAAGTGTTTGTGAGAAAATGGTATCACTGACGTAGGATTCGATTTTCGAAAAATCCGCACCTGAGAGAGTGGACTGACTTTTAAGAAAACTGGACAACGTTTTAGATTCAGAATTCCATTGCGAAATCTTCTCCGTCAAACCTCCCAAACTGATCGCCCCATGGTTCACGAGTTCACAGGCAAGCACGATGTCACGATTGGACAATGCATCCTGTTGATTTTCAATTGCCGCTTCAAGCAACCGCTGGATTTTTACTTTCTTTTCGCCACCCAAATACTGCCCTTCTGATGAATCAATCTGTTGAATTGATTCCTGATGATTCAGCCTCTCTCGTATTCGTTGAAAGAGATCCACGAATTCACTTGATGCTTTGTTTCCTAACATGAATTGCTCAAGACAATCCTGTTCCTCGTTTGATAATTCTCGATCAAGAGATTCAGAAAGAAGTCGCCAGTGATATTCTTGGTCAGTCATTTGTCTTTAGTGTTAGCCCTAAATGCCACAGATGCCTTATACGATTTCACTTGTTGAACCCCAACCTTATCGAGCCGCAATTCAACGCGATGCACAAACCAGTTCTCACACAAGAAGACGCAATTTATCCACCGTCTCCTTCGGTATAAACGATGCGTGCCTCTCTCACACTATCATCAGTGGCTAGCTTTCCCGAAATACTTTTGGCCAGCGCCACTCTTGCCCGGAAAAGCCGGACCCATAGATTCTTTCGGGAAATGCAAAGCAACTCACAAATCGCTTCCGGTTCGAGTTGCTCAAGCTCACGCAACACAAACACACTCGCTTGGTTTTTAGGCAAACGCGCCAAAGACTCATCTACGAGCTCCATGAACTCTGCGTCGGTCATCGCCTTGGACGGCGTCATTGAAAACGACGCGCCGATCACCTGAAGACACTGCTCTTCAGAAAAGTCATTCACCTCAACTCCGTCGGAAACCGGTTGCGACTTTCGTCGTCGCTCCCGCTTGCGAATGACATCGATCGTTTTTTTTCTTAATATAGAACTAAGCCAAGTCGACTCTAACGAATCGCCTCGAAAGCTGCCTGAAGATTTGATTGCAGCTAAAAACGTCTCCTGAACAACATCTTCTGCAGCATACGAATCATTCAATCGACGAATCGCGTAGCTGTAAAAAATGTCGCCATACTTCTGAACCCAATTTCGCGGGTCGAGTTTGTTGCTTTCAGGTGCCTGATCCATCCATGCAATATATCGAAGTTCTGCAAAAATAGCATCAGCCACGTTGCGAACTTCCAGGCTATCAAAACAGCAACCACCTAAACGGAGGCCTGCACCAAAACCAAATTCATTCAGGCGGCAACCTTCGATATGGCCGCGTATTTCCTTGCGGC
>CAZHCH010000121.1:0-8589 GCA_964530985.1 uncultured Pirellulaceae bacterium
CGAACAGGCCAAACAAATCGACTCGACCGCCGACGCTATTCGCGACCGCTTCGGCAGTGCGGCCATGAAACGAGGATCGACGTTAGACCGGCCATAGTCGCCTTTGGTTCCACCGAAAGTAGCGTTCTTTTGCAAAGCAACCAGCAGATATATCTCACGGTCGCGTTTTCTTGCTCACATAGCCAATGACTTAGAATGCTGAGGCCAGCCCATTGCTTCAAAGCCCGATCAGAAAGGCATTCCATTCTGCAATAGCACACAATTGCACATAAGAACTGCATTTCTTTAATACGAGTGAGAAATTTCATATCGGATCAGCCTATACGACACTGCCCAGATAAACTAAAGTCGTGTCCTCATTCAAGTGTGATGTCGCGAACAACTACAATTACAAGTTTTACAACCGTGCTTCGGCTTCGTTTCAATCTGAGATTTTTCTCTCTCGGCTGAAATCAGCCCGAACCTAAGCAACCGGCTTTGTGCTGACTGCACCGGAGAAATATAAATGGCGAAAATCGTAGTCGTCGATGATGAAACGGTCACCTGCAAGTACCTTGCAAACCGGTTGCGGAAGGATGGACATGAAGTCAAAGTTTCCGAAACCGGTGACGGAGCGATCGACTTAGGGTACCTATTCAAACCTGATATCGTTATTGCCGACATTTGTCTGAACAGCGACTACAGTGGCCTAGAGGTTATCGAAGCAATTCAATCCGTAAACAAAAACGTGAAAGCAATTGCGATCACCGCGTTCCCAACCAAAGAGCTGTATTATCACTTGAATACGGCAGCCATTGAGTCGCTGCTGATCAAGCCCTTCTCACTTTCGAAAATCTCCGAAACTGTACGGCAAGTGGCTTCCCCGACTATTTATCCAACTGATTTTTCGGACAATTAAACACGTACCTGAGTATCGACTAACCATCGTTTGTCGATTAGATCAAGCTTCTTCGATCGCAGAAAACATTCTTTCAAACAACTCTGCATCGAAACCAGTCGAGGGAGTGGTTGCAGTACCACTTCCGACAGCAAAACTAAGCTGTAAAGCGTTAGCGTCAACAGACTTCCCAATAACCTCGCCGCCCATCGCAGCGATCGCCAAAAACGCATCCAGTAAATCAGCCGACGTATCCTGACCGCCGTTAACAAGTGAAAACAAATCACGTAGCTGCTCAGACGGTTCGCCTAAAGAAAAACTCACTTGCATTGCTGCAGCGCCATTTTCATCTTTTAGCTGTAAGCTCGATTTCGGGTAACGCGAACAGGCACGCACCAAACAGTCGGCAAGCGCTGCCGCAAGCTTTGGATCGGCCTGGGTGGCCACGCCTGCTGGTATGTTTAGCTGATTCTCGGCGCCGGGATGCCGACCAGAGCACTGATCAAAAGTAGTTCGCCAATCCACAAAGTCCGTCGTAGCCGACCCTCGAATCGCGACGGGTGTTTGTAGCTGTTGCATCATCTGAATCAAACCCACGCTTTCGTGTCGCGTGAGATTCCACAAATCCGTGGTCCCGGACGAATCCAGCTGAATTTGAGCACAATCAACTGCGTGTGCTGCAGCGGCATAGTCCCGAAGCCCGCTAGCCAGCTGGGGGCAGCCCTGCGAGTGTGCCCCTAGATAGGTCGCGATGCTTCGCAATCGATCCATGGTAACAATCCGCTGCGACGCCAGCATTTTTTCTCGCACCAGCTGATTTCGGTCACGTTGCAGTAGGAAAAACTCCATCGCTCGCAACAACACACCCTTTAACTCACGCATATCCCAGGGCTTGGTTAGGTAACGAAACGCTCCCCCTTCATTGACTGAATCAACAGCAGTGTCCAAGTCCGAGTAGGCAGTCACCAAAATACGAGTGATCTCCGGGCACATCTGTTTCGCTTGATTGAGTAGTTCCGTACCCGGCGCACCCGGCATTCGCTGGTCGGTCATCAAGACGCCAATTTCTTGCCCCTGACTGGCAAGAATCTCCAAAGCGGCGGCGGTATTTTCGGCTGTGATAATACGAAAATCTTTCTCGAATCCCTTCCGAAAATATTTCAGCGATTGGGCCTCGTCGTCAACATACATGACGAAGAACTTGCGATAATCAAACCCTGAACTCATTGCGTACTCTCGGTATCAGCAGACGGAATATCAAATTGAAAAACGGAACCCTTATCGACTTCACTTTCTACACTGAACGTGCCGCCATGGTTCTTTACGATAGTATGGCAGATACTTAACCCCAATCCCATCCCCTTACCGATTTCTCCTGTCGTGAAGAACGGATCAAAGATTCGATTGAGAATATCTTCTGGGATACCACATCCATTATCTTCGACTCGGAAAAACACCCGGCCATTCTCCCTAGAAGTTGTTATTTTTATCGTAGGATCAGCCACACCGGATGAACGTTCGATCGCATTCTTGGCGTTCACAATCAAATTAATCAGAACATGGGACACATGCGTGTGCGAAGCAACCGCTCGAACCGCATTCTCGAAGCTGGTCTGGATCTTATAATCTCGAGTTTCATAAGACGTAAACCGGATTGCAGATTCGACGACGTCTGAAACAAGAAACTCAGTTTTAAGATCGGCCTGTTCCGGATAGGCGAACGAACGTAAATCAGAAACGATCGTGCTAATTCGAGTCATACCGCCAGATATATCTTCCAGTGTATCCTGCAAATCCGCATCGTTTGGATCGGACGAGAGAGTGAGTGCTTCAACTGCCATCAAGGTGAAATTCAAAGGATTGTTGATCTCGTGCAATAAACCCGCAGCCAGGCTGCCGATGGCGTTGATCTTTTCGCTCTGAACCAGTTGAGCCTCAGTCGCTTGCAACTGAGCAAGTGTTTCACTTATCTCAACATTCGCCTGGCGCAAACTGGCTTCCAGATCATAGGTTCGGGTAAGATTAGCGACACGTGACAAAACCTCTTCTGCCAAAAACGGCTTGTTCATATAGTCGTCTACACCAGCACGCAGCGCATCGATTTTCGATTTTTCTTCGGGTTTTGCCGTCAGCATTAAAATTTTGATCGCTTTCGTCCGAGCATCCGCACGCAATTCGCGAGCCACTTCTAGGCCACTCATTCCAGGCATCATGTCGTCCAGCACGATTACTTTCGGCCGACACTGTCTTGCTTGCTCGAGGCCATCCGTTCCGTCGCTCACTCCACGAACAGTGTATTTCTTTTGGAAAATATGAATCAACCAAGTTCTCATATCGTCTTCATCGTCGACAACCAAAACGTCTGCCGCACCCTGTGAATCGTCGACGACTTGCTGGCTAGCACTGACAATCGGCGTTACTGATTCGCCATCGGGCATTCGGCGGCTAGGCAGAGCGAGGACCGAATGTGACGCTCGTTGAAACATTGCCATTAATGGATCAACTGCTGTCGCATCAGGTTCAACTTGAGATGCCGTCGACAACGGAAGTGTCACGTCAAAAACAGATCCCTCCCCTGGCTGGCTGCGAACCTCAAGCGTACCGTTGTGCTCGACGATCAAATCATTCGCCAGTGCCAAGCCAATCCCTAGACCCTGGTGCTTTCGCGTCACTGAGTCATCAACTTGACCGAATCGCTGAAAAATTTTCTTGATATCATCCTGAGCAATTCCGATCCCGGTATCTGCAATCGAAACAACCGCCTTGTCCGCTTTGATTTCCCAACCAACGTGAATCGAACCACCAGCTGGAGTAAATTTTACAGCGTTGGCCAGCAGATTGAGGAAAACTTTTTCCAGCCGATCAGTATCGCCCTCCACAATCACTGGCTGACGATCCGTTTCGCATTGGATATCAATTCCCTTTTGCGACGCCAATTGCCGCACGCTGTCGACCAATGCGGTTAGCAACACAATCAGATCAATGGGCTTCAAGTCGACAAAACGCTTACCCTCTTCCAAACGAACAATATCCAACAGGTCATTGATCAAACGCAACAACCTCAACGCATTCTGTTGCACGAGCGACAAGGAGCCACGCATCGAATCCGATAACTCGCCAGACGATTGCAATAAGTTCTCAACTGGAGATAGCACCAACGTCAGCGGCGTTCGAAGCTCGTGGCTAATGTTTGCGAAAAATCTCGACTTCAACTGATCCATTTCCTCGAGCTTACGATTGCTCTGATCAAGCTGGTAGCGCAGCCGAAACTCTTGAAGACTTTGTTTTTCGAAGAACAACGAAGTTGTGACGCACACGATGCAAGTCAGCACAAGAAAGTAAAGATTATTGTAGAAGACAGCGAGATCAAACATTTGATTCGCACTGAACGCGCATGCGGTGGCATACGACCCCAACACTATCAAAGAGTAAATGAAGGTGTCGAGAAACTTGTTTGGCAGCAGCTGGCAGGTCGCAATCAGCATTAAGCTGAGCCCAGCATAATAAGTGGACACCGACCCCTCGCTGTGATAGATCATCCAGCAAATCATCCACATGGGCGTCACGGCCCAACAAGCACTTATCCAGCGGATATGTCGCGGGACTATATTCGAGTACAGCAACAGCAAGATTGGCACGATGGCCAAGTCACACACAATTCGTGCAATCAGAAACGTCCTGAAAAACTCTGGGTATACAAAGTAGTCAAGTGTAATTCCTGCGGGCACCAACACCAGCGACCACCAACAGGCCACTCGAGTGTTCACAAGCCTCACCGCGCGCTCAGATTCAGCAAAAGACGCCAGCAGCGATTCGGAATCAGCTTGTTTCATAGCACGATGTTCACCAAAACGACAATCAATATGACTCTTCGGCACCTTCGCCAGGACAACGAAGCAGCATAAACACGTTGGCGCCCGTCTTGTCCACATAAATTCGTTCTTGAGGATGGGTAGGCACCAAGTCAGCCATTTGCTGCTCGTTCCGCAACACAAGGCTCCACTCTTGTAGGTGTTCCATGAACCCGCGAACTGGTTGATCGGCATGAACATTCGTGACCATCACGGCACCACCAGGATGGAGCCAGCGATAGAATAGCTGAGTCAGCCGGCTACAAACCTTGTCATTCAGATAATCGAAGAGCCCGGCGCAGTAGACTAAGTCATATTTTTCTTCCGGAATATCCTGAGCCCGTAAAGCCTGCTTGAGCAATTCATGAACCGAGCGATGAACAAACTGCATTGTTGTCTTACGTGAATGTTCACCGGCAATTTCACGAAGTTTCGCTTCAGCAAATTCCAGCGTTGGTTCGTTGAAATCAACTAACGTTAAATCAACCTTGTCCGACAACCAGCTCTTGGCAAGAAAACGCTGCAGTTCAACTGCTGGACCGCAACCAATATTGAGGACTCGAATCGGACGCCGCAACTCCGAGGCTCGTCGAGCCTCGTTTTCCAATAATTGGGTAAGCTCGACGATCCGATTCCGATGAGCTTCGGCAGTATCAGTTCGCAACGTTGCCTTGTTGAGGACCTTGGCATAGGACGTTGGCCCTTCGTAAGAGCTGTGCAAGATCATGTCGACCATCAGATAGTCGCCTGCGTAGCCCAACGGTTTATTAAACGCGCGGTGCATAAACGGAGCACAAAGCATCAGCGGATGTAACTCTCGCCGAGCAAATGCCTTATGAATTAACAGATCTTCTTCAGGGACGGCTCTCGCTTCCTCCTCAAACCTTCCGAAAAGCTCTTCAAGCGTTCCGGTCACTTGAGAATCGACATCCTGCACAAACTCCAATAATAAATCAGAAGACGACGACTGGTCATGTACCGCCAAAATCGTCTCGCTGTGATCCACCCACCGGTTCAATTCTTCCAAAAAGTTTCGAGCATCGCTGACGCACGTTTGGTAACTTTTGCGCAGTTGGCGGTTGGCGGTGGACCAATTATCCACAAAATTTGCCACTTCACGCTGCAACTGAGGACCGGGCACGATGTCATTGACATCCGACCACGGGTCAACGAGCGACGCCGACACCATTACCATGATGCCAGTATTCACTAGGTTGGTTACGACCGCGCGCCCAGTATAAACGTTCCGATCACCGCGGCGAATCCGGACGTTTCTCAGTACTTCACTAAGCTGAACAATTGAGTAAGGATTGTAGACTTCCAACACACACGAGTTGCGATCATGCCGAACAAGCGTGCCCTGAACACTCTCTCCCTGACTGTTGTCGAAAGCAACGATACTATCGGGCACACCCAAATCCGAGTCCATTCTATTTTCCGTTTCTGGTTCAAATCCGACAGCCAAGGCACTACGCGGCTGTCAAGCGCATGATCGTATAGACCGAAGCTAGGACAAGTGCCGAGACAACAGCGAATCAAACTCACGTAGCGGTTCAATCGCAACACGTACTTGCTCCGATGTTACAATAGCAACCAATTGGGCAAGAGTTGTAACGTTCAGTTTAACCATAATCTGTGCCCTCACATACTCAACTGAGCGCAAGCCGATGCCGAGCTTTCGTGCAATCTCCTTGTTTGTTTTGCCCTCAATCAACCCATCGAAGATAGCCGTTTCCGTCTGGTCCAGCGAATCTAGTTCCATAGGGTTTTGCGAAGGCATGCGCTGTCGCCCAGAAAACTCCGCTTCCATGTCAGCAGCCGTTCGTATGTTATTGATCAAGACAGAATCATCAACCGGACGCTCAAGCACATTGCAAGCGCCCGCCCTAACCGCCTTAAGTGCGCCGTCCACATTGCCTCGCCGAACAATGTGTAACATCACTCGCCGCGTGCGAAACTCCATCGCAAAAGCCATCGAATCGACCGAAGCTTTACTAAACCATGATTCATCCGTTATCAAGATCGATCGTTGAGTTCGCCGGCGCAAAATCTCTGCACCACTTTCTATCTGTAAAATCACATATCCCAACGATTGGATAGCTTTCGTAACCTGCCGACGCAGTTGAACGTCTTCAATACAAACGGCAACAGTAAGCTCAAATGTTTCGTCAGTTGTCATAGTTATACAAATAGAACCATTGGAAGCGTTTCGACACGCTACGGAAAAATCAATACTCATCCCCCGCAACCGCTCTTTCCAATATGGTCTTATTTTATCGAAAAAGCTAGCATTTAGCTGCCCGTTTAGTACGAAAATCTGAATCTAACTTGACTACACCGATCACTCGCGATTCTTAAACCCGCAATCTCTCCCTAATCATAAATCACAAACTCCCTTGACCCAGCAAGCAATCGCAGTGTCCAGTTGACGTAACCTTGAGGAGACGAACCAAGGCGCATGGCAAGTATCTTCGCTCCTTACTTCCAGTCAAGCAGCTTCGGAGTTGGCGGCGGGTCCCGCTTCTTACGGTCAAGACATTAATGGAAGCCACTGTCCACAAAACGCTGGCGACTACTTTCCAACTTTGTCGTGCGGCAGCGTTAAGCGTCAACAACTTTAGCGTCCATCAAGCACGACCCATCGCATCAACTTGGAGCAAAATTTGAGCCCGACAAACCACTAGGACGATCGCAACCGTGACGCACTCGTGCCATTGGCAATTCGATCGACCGTATCCACCGCCGCCTGACGAATCGCATCTTGCCACTTCAACTTCGCATATCGATCCTGCTGATAAGCAAAGATCACCGCCCGCGAGCTATTGATCAATCCGCCCAATCCGTCTTCATCCAAACCACCGGCCACATCACTGGCCGTGCCCCCCTGAGCCCCAAAGCCAGGGATCAAAAACAACGTGTTCGGCATCCGTTCTCGCAGCTCCGACAACTGTTCTGGATAGGTCGCACCGACAACCGCACCGATGTTTCCGTAACCCGACTCACCAAGATTATTTGCCGACAGCCGCTGAATTTCATCGGCAACTAAATGGTAGATCGGTTGATCGTTTTCGGCTTTGGCTTGAATCCAATCACTCCCAGGGTTACTTGTTTTGGCGAGCACAAATAGACCACTGCCCGACCGATTGGCCGCATCGACAAACGGCGTCAACGTATCGTCACCCATGTACGGATTCACGGTCAAACAATCACAACCCCATGCTGAGTCGGGTTTTGGACCAAGATAAGCCGCCGCGTAAGCTTGGGCGGTCGACCCGATATCACCCCGCTTCGCATCCATGATCACGATCAAACCTTTATCGACCGCGTAGTCAACGACACTCGCCAGCGCCACGCAGCCAGCGGGTCCCAGTTGTTCGAAGAAAGCAGCCTGAGGCTTCACGGCCGGCACGAGATCGACCACCGCGTCGACCACCGCCATCCCAAATTTTGCAAAACGCTCTGCCATCCCGGTATTGTCATCCAGTAGATCCGCCGGCAACTGATTGGCTCGTGGGTCGATACCAATGACCAGCGGAGTCTGTTTTTGCTTGACGGCGTCGGTCAAGCGATCGGCGAAGTGCGAGAAAGGCATCGAGTTACAGTTCTAATAAATTTGAGAAAATCAAAAACGCGAGATCGTCCTTTTTAAAAAGGCGTGCTTTAAAATCGCTGCGGTCAAACAACCCGTCGGGAGAGTTTATCTCACAGGCTCCGTTTCTGTCAAAAGGCGACTATGCCCTACCCTCATCATCACGGCCTAAAAAAGCCAGTTGTAAGCCACTCAAAAAGAATTACAATGAATCGCCGACGGGCTGTAGCGTAGTCTGGTAGCGCGCTACACTGGGGGTGTAGAGGTCGCTG
>CAZHCH010000122.1:0-8587 GCA_964530985.1 uncultured Pirellulaceae bacterium
ATCGGTTTGGCGTTAAGCGATCTGGTCGGCGCGGGGTGTGCGTACCACGCGGCGAAATGACGGCTGGGCCTACTCGACTTTAATCGACTCGAAAAGCCAAGCCCGCAATCGAAACAAGGATGAACATTGATTTAAGCGAGAACGAGGGCACGTGCGCACCCTCGCGTTTACTTGTGCTCATCAGGAGTTCCTGGCTCTTCATGCTTCAACTCTGGTCTCAAAGTTTCGACAACATAAATCGCTATCGCAGCAATTCCAAACAACGGAGCCATTGAGAAAACCGCCAAGCCGATCATCAACAAAAGCAACGACCGCCCCAACGAAAAGCAAGGCAGCTTTCCACTGTAATGCGTCAGAAACAAGGCGATTCCAACGGCGGAAATAACCGCACCTGCAACCTGATGAACGAGCGAGAATGCCATCTGAACGCCCGCAAGCGCACCCGGCTCATTCATTGCAAAAGCAATACCAACGATCAGACAAACAAGCAATAAACCTGCGAAAACGGCCACAGAAATAATTGCAAGTCGCACAAGGTTCTAATCTGTCGTCATATCAATTCCCTTTACAGCTCGAAACAAAAAAAGGACTTACAACAAATTGCCGTAAGTCCAGTCGCAGTAAGTGCGGATGAGAGGACTTGAACCTCCACGGGGTTGCCCCCACTAGAACCTGAATCTAGCGCGTCTGCCAATTCCGCCACATCCGCTTGGTCTGTTACTGTGACTGTTCGTGAACCGATTGCCAGTTCTCGCCGCCAGTTGGAGCCCAAAATGATAAAAAATCTGTTTGCTTTGAAAAGCCGAAATGGCGATTTTCTAACCAGCCAGTGAATCGACAATTTTGAAGTGAATCGTTTGTAGTATCGCCTTCAAGGAATAGGTCAGGACATGGGTAACACATGTCCCAGTACCACAAACCAGTGCCTTCATCCTACCGGCCCTTGTTGGTCATCTCGACAAGATCTTTCAACATCTCGGCGGCTTGACCGTTGTCGATTGCCGTTGCACATCGCTCGGCGCCGATTTCCAGATTGTCACACAACCCAGAAATCCACAATGCTGCCGCTGCGTTGGCAATGACGATGTCGCGGGCTGCTCCACCTTGCTTGTTGAGAACCCGCTGAATGATCTCGGCGCTCTCTTTCGGGTCGCCAGCCTTGACCATCATTAAGGTGCTCTTTTCCAAACGGAAATCATTCGGTGTCAACGTGCCTTCGGTGACGAAGGTTTTGCGGACTTCTGATACGTCCGTCGTTTCGGCAATGGATATCTCGCCTAGCCCGTCGCGCGAGTGAACCACTAATGCGCGCTCGGTACCCAGTTTGGCTAACGCTCGTGCGATTTTGTCGCGAGTCTCTGGACGCCCGGCGCCTAAAATTTGGTAAGGTGCGTTGGCTGGATTGCACAACGGACCTATCAAATTAAAGATCGTTGGATGGTCAAGTGACTTACGGATTTTTGTTACGTGCTTGACCGAAGGATGGAATAACGGTGCAAAGCAAAAACAGAGCCCCAACTGGTCCAAACATTTCTGGGTGACTTCTACCGTGCACTCGACATTGACACCTAGTTCGGCCAACACGTCAGCCGAACCGGTACTGCTAGTAGAGCGCCGATTGCCGTGCTTGGCGACCGAGGCCCCTGCCGATGCGGCGACGATGGCGGCGGCGGTACTGATATTGAACGTGCCTGAATTTCCTCCCCCTGTGCCACAAGTGTCGACACAATTTTCGCGCCGAGTCCGAATGGGGGTCATGTGCATTCGCATCGCTGCTGCGGCACCGGCCAGTTCGTCAATGCTCTCTCCTTTTTGATGGAGTGCTACCAGCAGTGCTTTGATTTGAGAGGTACTACAGTCGCCTTTCATGATCCCGTCAAATACGCCGGTCATCTGTTCTTGGCTGAGCGATTGCCCTTCGGATACTTGTTTCGTTGCGTCAACAATCAACGGAACGCTTTCTAACTTAAATTTTAATCTGTCGGTAAATGGTCCCCAGATTCTAACATCATTGGGGCTCGAGAACACGTCCGGTTCGATTTTTTCTCTTGTTGCGGTACCACTGCAGACCTACAATCCGCCCAGACCGATACCAATTGGGAGACAGGATGCCTCGAAAAGTCATTATCGACTGCGACATGGGAATTGATGACGCAGTTGCCATTTGCATGCTGCTGTTTGACAGCCGTTTTGAAATTCTGGCTGTTACAGCATCCGAGGGTTGCGTTGCAGCCGCTCAAGCCAACAATAATTTGCAAGCGATGGTGTCAATTCTGGATCCAGCTCGCTATCCGCGTTTGGGCATGGCCAGCCCCGCCGAGCAGGCTCCTCCGGTGGAGACTCGATATTTATATGGCGAAGACGGGTTAGGCAATTCGAATTTTGAGGCTTCGATGCGACATAGCTCGCTACCGGCTGAAAAACTGATCATTGATACGGTCCGGGCCAATCCCGATCTGGTGACAATATTGTGTTTGGGACCAGCGACCAATCTTGCCAAGGCACTCCTGCGCGAGCCAAACCTTGCAGCGCAAATCGACCAAATCATCATGACCGGTGGCAGCATGAATGGTCAAGGAAACGTTACGGCTTGTTCGGAATTCAATTTTCACTTTGATCCCGTAAGCGCCAAAACGATTTTAAATTCCCGTATCACCAAAACGTTGATTCCACTTGATGTGACTAAGCAGGTAACGTTCGGGTTAGAATTTTTAGAAGAACTGCCTGTTGAGGATTCTCGGTGCGGCTACTTCTTACGACAAATCCTACCGTTTGCGTTTCGATCTTACCGGCAACACTTAGGCCAAGAAACGATTCTTTTGAACGATGCTGTTGGTGCACTGGCGCTGATTAAGCCCGAATTATTTCAGAGTGAACCCGTCGCTTGCGATGTTGAAACCGAAGGCGAACTGACTCGTGGGATGCTCGTTTCGGATCGACGTAACTTGCCAGAGCGCCGCCCTAATGCCAATGTGATCACAGGAGTTATCGTGGACCGAGTCCGACAATTCATAGTGGACCAGTTGACCGTAGCAGGAAATGCATCTCTTCGTTGACCGAGAACTAGACTTTAAATGCCTTGCTTCGCGCGGTCGACGTTTTGGATGCTCAGCAGCAGACAACTCGCGAACGGTTACGGAGCATCATTTGCTCGCAAAGCCTTTGCGGTCACGGATGACGACGTCTAATGTGAGGTACCGACCGGCGCGGAATACTCTCACTGGCACCTTACTATTGACTTTAGTCAAGCTAACTTGTGTGACCAATTGCGAGTCGCTGTCGACCTGATTGCCATCGTATTCTAAAATCACATCGCCTTTTTTAAACCGAGAATTAAACGCCGGTGAATCAGGTGTTACAGCAGTCACCAGTGCTCCGTACGCCAAATCCAATCCCAACGAAGCTGCTTTGGAATAGTCATAGCGTGCGTCCAACGAAACCCCGAGGAATCCGCGTCTTACTCGACCGTAGTCGATCAAGTCTCCAACAACTCGCATGGCCATGTTGATGGGAATCGAAAATCCGATGCCATCGCTACCACCACTGTTGCTTGCGATTGCGGTGTTGATCCCGATCACTTCGCCTTTCAAATTAAGCAGTGGTCCCCCACTGTTTCCAGGATTGATCGCAGCATCGGTCTGAAAGAAGTCTTGATACAGAACCCCTTGTGGGCCAAGATCTAGGTCATGTCGGTGGCGAGCGGATATGATTCCGTAGCTGACCGAGTGGCTGAGCCCAAAAGGACTACCAACGGCCACAACAAAGTCTCCTGTTTCAATCTTGTCGCTGTTGCCTAAACGTGATGACTTTAATTTGGTGCTATTCAGCCCCAAGACTGACAGATCGGTTTCACGATCGTGAATTAAACGACTGGGGAAAAACAGTTTACCGCCAATTTCAATCTGAATATCAGCTGCAGCGGCATCTTCTATTACATGAAAGTTGGTGACCACGTAGAATCCACCTCGGTATTGAATCACCACACCTGAGCCAGCTTCTTCGATCGCAACAGGACGACGTTTACTGTTGGCGCTAGATTGCTTGGGGCGCTTTTTCGCTTCGATATGTGCAATACCAGGACCTGCGGCTTTAACGATGTTTTTCAGCATCGAGTGCTGGCGAACCAACGAGTCGGCTTCTCTCGCGAGATTTTTATAAGCCATGTCTTGAGTATCATCGCCAATCTGAATCGATTGTTGAGCGGTTCCGACTGCTGACAACGAAAACAGCACCAATGACAACGCCATCAGGCCCATATAAATGTATAGGCAACTGACACCGCAAACGCCAGGTTTGAAATATTTCGAAGTGATAAGATTCTTGTGGGTCATAATGATCGGTAGGTTTGACAGCGATAACGGTAAACGATTGACTGGCATTCTTTGCAGTTAATCTGTTGTGTTTTCCAATTTTTCAGCAAGACATAATTCGGGTCGTAAGAATTAGGAAAAATCGTCGGACGAATAACTTGCTAGATTCGGTTTCAATCCATGGTCCAACGGACTTTAACCCCAGTTGCAATAACCATCGCGGCAAGACGGTGGCTGTCGGCAAAAGGCGAGCATGTTTACGAGGGCCAACACGACTGTTGCAAATCAGAGACCAGTCAGTCGTATGTTTCATTTCGCAAACTCTCTAAAAGTAGTATAGAACGCGTTTTCCGAGCCTGTCCCTTCGAATTTAATTAAAGATCAACAGTTTTTGCTGGCGGGCGAGTTTGTTGTTTTTTTTGGAAATCTTATCGCTACAACAGAAAAGTAAGCACACCGCTGTTTCACTATCACCACACAAACGCAAACCCTGTTTCATTCATGCATCATGCCACAATGGTGTACGACCGGTTGTTAGGTTTGTTCGGATTCTCTCTCCCTTGCCTGTTTTAACTCGCGAAATATTGGTTTTCGCAGCGTTCGAATTTTGACTTGCCCCCACATGAAAGCTAATTAACACCAGAGATTTTAGCGTTGTTAACTTCTTGAATAGCTCCCTAGTGTTTTCCTCTCCAATCAAAACTAGCAATAAATACTACCTAGCTAAATGCACCTCAAAATTCCCAGTTAAGCGGTGCTTTTTCCATCCCTTTTTAGTGCAGTAAAATGACAAACCAAACCCAGCCACTGACTTTGAAACTTAGCAACGGTCAAGAAGTCCCTGTCCCAACTGCGAAGAGCATCTTGCGATTTACTGAAAATGGTCAGCAACACAATTGCGCGATCATACAAGGGCCGCAAGGGGTTGCTGTTTACAATATAGACGGCGACGCCCAAATCAATGGAGCTCCTAGCTCTACACATTGGCTGCAACCAGGTGACCAACTTCAACTTGGGCCAACCATGACAGCGTCTGTCCAGCAGCTAGGTCGAATAGAAAATTCAGTTGATTCATTACTACCTGAACAAGTCCAACCTGCGGCTACTGCTTCAGTCCAACCAGCGCCGACTCCTGTGCCTGCCCCCACCGAACAAGGCACTTTCACCCCGGCTACGGCAGCTGATACCTTCGTTCCTGAACTACCAACTGTAGCTCCAGTAGCTGCCCCAGCCGCACCAATGACACCTAGTGTTGCCAACTCTGAGTTGCCTTCAACACAAGCAGATCTCGCGGCTCCAGTTGTTACCGCTGCAGCACATGATGCTTCTGCTATGTCCGTTGCAGAAGATGACAGAGCTGAACTTAACACACCGATTGCACCACAACCAACTGATCCAGATCAAGCTGAAATATCTGGATTCGCAGCCGATCTTCTGGCGCGTATTCGATCTGACGAAAACGGGTCCGTCGGAACACCAAATAGCGAGTCGACCCACAGCCTACTCGCTACCGACGGTCCTTCGTTTTCGTCGCAAACAACCGATACATCGATCGAAAGCCTAAACCCTGCGCTCCCACCGAATTCAGCTGTCATACCGGTACCGGAAACTCAGCTTCCTGTAGAACCAACACTTGCGACACCAGAAGTGGCCGAAGCAACCACCGTTGAATCATCCGATCCGCAAACGCAAAACAGCAGCGTTTCTGCTTTGCTAGAACGAATGAAATCAGAGGGACAGTGGGACGGTATTCCAGAGGAAACACAACCGGCCCCAGCCAGCCCCGAGCCGACTCCTGTAACACCTGAAGTATCTGCGGCGCCAGCTGAGCCCGTCGCGAACCAACCAACTGACGACGTCGAAAACTACATGTCACAGTTACTTTCTCGCATGCGGGGTCCCGACGCACAAGAACAGCAGTCAGTCCCAGAGGTAACACAGGTCGTACAACCGCAAGCCATCGAGCAAGTTGTCGAAAAGCCAAAATCAACCAAATTACTCAAACCTGAAGAGTATGTTCCGAAAAGCAGAGCTAAGCGTTTGGAATCACTGCAAGAGATGCGAGCTTTAGCCAACACTCAAACCCGAACTGCCATTAACCGTTCACAAGCTAAACGCCGCGAAGAGTATTCAGATTATATAAACTTGTTCATCGCCGTCACAAGTTTCATTGTGGCAGCCTTTGCCTTCCTGACCGATAGTTATGGCAGCATCTCGTTTACTACTGGAATAATTGTGGCAATCACCGGCGTATTTTTCTGCTACAAAACCTTTTGCTCGAAACCGGCGAAAGCCGAACAATCAGGAGTTGCCCAAACATCAACCGAACCGGTTGAAGAATTGGTTTGATCACGTCAGCGATCATGAGTCGACTGTTCACACTTTTGGCGTAGCTGAATTCGAGAAGTTCAGGTGTTTCACCATTGGTTTTGAACTACGGGCGGGTATGCGCCCACAGCTAATTGATTTTCACCCCATCTAAGAGCTCACGTATCGCTCCATCGATCGGCACGGACTTCCCGTTATCCCGATCAATCAAAATGAAGTGAAACGTGCCTTTCACCGCCGGCGAACCTGAACCCGCTAGGAGTTGCTGGTGCACTTCGCCACTGGCACTACCGAGCGTATCTAGTGATGTTTTGATCGTCACTAGACTTCCTTCAAACACGGGTTTGCGGAACTGCAGCCGCAAATCCATGATAATAAAGCCTAGGTTCTGCCGTTTGAGAAACTCAATCAAACCAATATCTTCGGCGTATCGCCAACGTGCTTCTTCAAACAATTCAAGATAGCGACTGTTGTTAACATGGCCAAAAGCATCGGTATGAAATGTCCGAATCATGATTTCTGTAGCATGGATCATTATTTGAGTTTAACGATTGTCCACCAAACCGCCCATCCGTCATAACGTTTGATCTTGATTTCACTTGATTATCACAACGCTTGTGGTAGCGTTACTAGCAGGCCGGTAGCCCTCGTCTTCAATGCGAGGACCGTTGAGTTTCCAGCCTGCGTTAAAACTAATTAGAAGCGACCAACTCAATAGAAGCCGCATTTTTTCTGATATTGCAAAACTGGCCCTACTTGCATGCCCCCAACCTCCACCTCCAAACCGCAACAGCAGCCGAGTCTGCTACGATTGTTCCGCAATCGCTTCATCGCTGGGTTATTCGTAGTCCTACCGATCTACATCACTTATGCGTTACTGAAATGGTTGTACGACCTATTCTATTCCAATGCATTGGAACCGATCACTTATGGCCTGCGAAAACTATGGCAGCTTGAAGACATTGAAACTGATCCCAGTATTTACCTGACTGTGCTATTGTCGGCGATTGCATTGCTGCTAGTGATCACGGTTATCTACATTGCTGGGATGTTTTTTCGCTCGCGTTTGCACCGTTTCGTCAACTGGGTATTGCTCAACGTGCCTGGCGTCAAAACAATTTACTCGGTCGTCAGCAGAGTTTTCGACGCTATCTCAAACTCCCAGCAAGACGTCAACAAATTCAAACGAGTCGTCTTGGTTCCGTTCCCACATCCCGGCATGAAGGCCCCGGCGTTTGTCACCAGCGAATGTACCGACGTTGCGACTGGGCAAACGATCCTGTGCGTTTACGTTCCAACCACACCAGTTCCCACTTCGGGATACATGTTGCTGATTCCTCAAGCTGAAGTGATCGACCTAAACTGGGACCTAGAAGAAACCTTGCAGGCGATCGTTTCCGGCGGCATCACGGTTCCGAAAAACGTTTCCTACATCTCGTCCGTCGAACAATAAGAACCTTATCATGCAGCCGACTCGTGAGTACAACTTTGATGGCTTGATCGGCCCGACACACAACTTCGCCGGACTATCCTACGGTAACATTGCTTCCACCAAGCACCGGCAAAAGTCGTCTTCCCCGCGCCAAGCTGCCTTGCAGGGACTAGCCAAAATGAAAACGTTGGCCGATCTAGGAATTGGCCAAGCGATCTTGCCTCCGTTGCGGCGGCCGAGGTTCGAATTCTTACGCGAGATAGGCTACCATGGCACCAACGAGCAACTGATTGAGCAGTTTCAAACCATCGACCCAATTTTACTGGCGACTTGTTTCTCTGCATCCAACATGTGGACTGCCAATGCAGCGACCGTTAGTCCTTCCAACGACTGCAGTGACGGGCGACTGCACGTTACGACCGCAAATCTTTCCAGCACCTTACATCGTTCGATCGAACACCCTTCAACCAGTCGCCTATTGCAATTCATCTTTAGCGACTCGCAACATTTTGCAGTC
>CAZHCH010000123.1:0-8150 GCA_964530985.1 uncultured Pirellulaceae bacterium
CTCGCATTTTAACGGCGAACGACGTTCGTTGTCATTAGTTGTGTTCATCAATAACTCATTCAAATAGCAAGCGAGGCTGCATATTTTTCGCAAAAAGCCTGCGCATAATTTATTCGCTTCAGCGATAACTTTCGAACATCAATGGGTTCGCTGTTTGACTTGCTGTGAACCCAACTTTGTGAGTTCCACGTCAAAGTCAGTCAGCTAAGGTCCGGCGCAAGTGTCAAAAAATGCATGCCGTTAAAAAAACGGATTTTGTTGACGCCCTTATTTTTCAGTTTTACTTGTCGTTTCGTTCAGACGATCAATCCATTCGCCATGTTCTTTTTTAATTGACTCCATGGATGGATCGTCGGCAAGGTTGTGCCATTCATTTGGATCGTTATCGTGATCATAAAGCTCTTCTGAACCATCGCTGTACCGAATGTATCTCCACCGCTCCGACCGAACCGTGTGATTGCCAGCTTTGGTCGACGTGAGTGCCGGACGTTTCCAAGAGCCTTCAGGGTTCTGCAGTAGCGACCGAAAACTCTCGCCCTGCAAGTTGCTAGGTGGTTCCAACTCGCACAGATCTGCAAGGGTTGGATAAATATCGATCAACCCAACAGTGCGTTCTGAAACGCTTCCATTGCCACTCGCCTTAGGGGCTCGAACGATCAACAAGCTACGTGTTGATTCTTCCCACGGCATCCACTTCCGCCAATGATTCTTTTCACCCAAATGCCAACCATGGTCAGAACACAAAACAACAATCGTATTGTCCGCGTATGGGCTCTTATCCAGCTGGTCCAATACTTGACCAACGCAATCGTCAACTAATGCGATACAGGCGTGATAGGCGTGTACAAGCTCACGGCGATAAGTCGGGCTGTATTTCTTGACAGCTTCTTCGGCGATGATTTTTTGACGATCCAATACCCAGCGACGACCAATTTCTGGCACATCATCAAGATCGTTTTCTAAAACTACTGGCAACTTCAAACTGGCTCGATCGAACTGATCAAAATATCGTTTTGGTGCCGTCAAGGGAGTGTGAGGCTTGTAAAAGCCTAACGCTAAAAAGAACGGTTGGTCGTAATCACGTTTCAACTTTTCAATTCCCCAAGCCGCAATTTTTTCGTCGGGCATCCCTCCCACCTCGATATCCAATGCTGCCCATGCAAGAGAAGCTTTTGCATCTTTACCAAAGCGTTCCGTGAACTGAAAACCGTTGGGCGGCCTCGGCCCCCAACGCTCCGTTTTTGGCCCGATCTCGTCCCAACGAGATTTTTTACCGTGGTCTTTATGATAAATTTTCCCCATGCACATCGTTCGATAACCATGCTCACCAAACCAAACTGGCATATGTTTTGCCGTAGCGTAAGCTGGTTTGGCCCTTTTCGATTTATTCCCGTAGATGCCGGTTTTGGAAGCGTACATGCCAGTCAACATCGACTCTCGTGATGCGTTACACAGAGCGACTTGGCAATGCGCATTGTTGAACAATACGCTCTGCTGAGCGAGCCGATCTAAGTTAGGAGTTTGGGCATCTGGATTGCCGCCTAAACAGCCGACCCAATCATTCAAGTCATCCACCGTTATAAACAAAATATTCGGGCTACCTTTTTTGGCTCGCTGACGAGGCTGACCAACCTTTTCCGCTTTCTGACCTCTTACTGGTACCTCATCTAACTTAGTTGATTGCAACTCGATTATTTGTGTCGCGTACCGATTACCCATCAACAACTGACTAGCGGTATCAAAGTGCGTCCCTGGATCCGACGTTTTTGTTCCATCAGACGTGACGAGAGCGACCGTTGGACTGGCTTTAGCGACCTTTTGCGTTGCTTCACGCACGGCGTCGCGTTTTCCATTGTCAAAGACCTCTCCCACAACCACTGGAAGGTTCGGAACTCCAACATCTTCTCGAATTCGATCGATGAATTCTTCTAAGCGACCTTGGTATTGCTTGGAACCCTTTTTTGAATCTGATTCACCTTGGTGCCAAAGAAAGCCACGAATCGTATACGTATCACCGCGTTTAGTAAGCTCTTCCGTCGCTACTCGAATGGTCTTAATAAATTGACGATAGAGCGGGCCTTGACTTTCACTATCACCTTTCACGCCGGGCTTCCAATCTTTACGTAGACTTGTGCCACCTTCAGAGCCTTTGATCAGCGCCAGTTTGGTGTCCGGCTGAGCTTCAATCATTGTTTGCGCAAATCCGATTTCCATGCCAAACGTTGCGCCTTTATACTTCTTAGGCGCGGTGCTAGATCCCGGTGACAAGGGTTGCCAACCGTCGCCGTCCGTCTTCAAATTACGATAGAAGATCGTGGCTTGCTCCATCGGATTTTTTTGTTCGGCAGACAACTCGCTGGCAAGCCCGCGACCGTCCATATTCGATTGTCCAGCAAGCAAATAAACGTCATAGTTTTCGCCAATGCATACTGACTGGTTTACCAGCGTTAAAACTGCAAACCAAACACACACCATGGCCATTCGGAAAGCTGATGTTGAAGTCGTCTGTGGCATCTTGATTTCTCTATTAAGATAAATTTCCTGCGTTCCTCAAGGAACCCATTCACAAGCCCAATTATACTCGGTCTTTGGTAAAAGATATGTTACCACTTATTATTGGTAGTGGGCATGGCTTTCCCAAGCAAAATTTGGTCGGCACTTGAGTACGTAAAAATAAACGAACTTTCTTCAGACCTTTTAACACCGAAAAAGACAAAGGACGTAGATTGACGAAACTCAAAGGAATTCTAATAGTTTTGGCTGCGTGTTTTTGCATCAATCAAATGGCAATCGCCCAAAAGCCTTCCGTTGCCCCCGGCGTTCAGCGGTTAAAAGTCGACCGCCCAAATGTCATTTTAATTTTGGCCGATGATCTGGGGCCCGGTTTACTCGGTTGTTATGGCCAGCAGGTGATCGACACTCCAAATATCGATCGTTTGGCTGAACAAGGCATGAAGTTTACCAATTACTATGGTGCCGTGTACTGCGCCCCCGCACGGTGGACTTTGCTGACAGGAATGCATGATGGTCGAATCGGAGGTTGGCGACAAACCCGCGCCGGACTACCGATCGAACTTGACGCTGGAAAAATCTCCGAAGAACAATACCAAACGCAATTCAAAAAGCTCAAATCAACTGCATGTCCCATTGCCAGCGATGAAGTGTTTCTTGCACAAATCGCCCAGCAAGCTGGTTACAAAACCGCACAATTTGGAAAGCTCGATCGTGGATTCCTGACTTGGCACCAGCGAGTGAAACGTTTTGGGTGGGATTTTTACGAGGGCTACTTTGATCACCAAAGGTGCCACGGTTTCTATCCGCCGTACCTCTGGCGAAACGGGAAAAAGTTTGAACTGCCCGGCAACACGTTAGCCGACTGCGGCAAGACATCCGAAGCGGGCGATGAACCTGTTGGTTTCGGTGGAGAAACTTACTCGCAGAGTGTATTTATCGAGAGCATTTTGGAGTACTTGCGAGTTCACAAAGACGAGCCGTTCTTTTTATACCATCCAACTCAACTGCCTCATGGGCCTGTCTCGATCCCAGAATTGCATCCTGACTTCGCCAATCATCCAACCTTTTCTTTGGCAGAAAAAAAGTATGCGTCGATGGTAAAACTACTTGATGATCATGTTGGCCGAATTATGGCTGAGCTTAAAACACTGGAGATCGATGACAAGACAATCGTAGTGTTTTCGTCCGATAATGGACACGAACTTTACTACGGTCCAAAGGACAGTTTTAAAAAACAGGAGCTACCTAACGGTGATCGGGCGAATTTGACGGACAAAAAATGGCGCACCCGAGAACATGGTGATGTGTTCGACGGAGCTGGTGGCAGAGCCGGACTGAAACGAAACGCCTACCAAGGTGGGATGCAATGCCCACTCATTGTGCGGTGGCCCGGCAAAATCGCTGCCGCAACGGAAACTTCTTTATTGAGTTCGCACTACGATTTTTTACCAACGCTGGCTGAGATCGTCGGTAGCAAAACACCTGCAGGCAAAGACGGCATCTCATACCTACCAACACTTCTAGGCCAGCCGCAAAATTCAATGCACGATTTTATTTTTATCAATAATCGATTCAACACGATGGGTAGCCGAGCAGTGATCATGCAGGACGGCTTAAAACTGGTCGAGGCCAATCGCGAACACAGCTTATTTCAACTTTACAACATTTTGCAAGACAATGAAGAACGTACGGATTTGGCGATCGAATATCCAGAGAAAGTTAAGCAACTGATACAAATCATAAAGCGAGAAACAAACTCTCCTCGCCCCGACTTACTGCCCTAACATCTCATTGGCTTGCAAAGATTTAGCTGCGAACCAGATCAGGAAGTTCGATACGGTCGATCAGATTCTTAATCTCTGCGACGTGAAGTTTCACGTTTTCGATTTTTATATCTTTTGCGGCCTTTTCCATTTTACGAGCTGGCTCTGAGAATTCATAATAGCCGCAAGTGCCGCCAGCTCCCTTAAGCCAGTGACCCAAATTACATAATTCGGCAAAATCTTGGTCCTCGATCGCTTGTTTCATCTGCGCGTATTTTTCGACGAGCGACTCATTAAAATCATGAATGATTTCTATGAATTCGACTTCGTCCAACGGAAGGGTAGAACGAATCGGAGATGAATCCACCACAATCTTTTCAGTTAGCGAAACAGGCTTGGCTTGTGACGAGTTTGAGGTTGCTGCGGTTTGCAACGAATTCAAAATTCGATCAATCATTGAGCTCTCTAAACGAGAACCGTTTAGAACGATATCTTGCAAAACATTCTGACATTCGTTAGCACATTTCTTTTTTCCAAACGAAAGTGCGACTGAGTTAACCTCGCTAACTACGCGAGCGAAATCCCGGGCATTATTGTCTGAGAATGCTCTTTCTAGTTCTATCAAATGTTCGCGAGATGCCGCGTCAAACTCTGTGTTAGACGCAACAATATTTACCGCATGAACGGCGGTATCTACCGTAACTCGCCGCTTAACGTTCTCAGCAGTCGCCACGGGGGTTTGTTCACTTTGCGTAGAACCATCAGAATCCGGTTGCGGTAGATGGCTTAAGTACGGTGCGAGCGTTTGCAGTAACGAATCGATTTCTACTGGTTTTGGAATGAAACCATTACAGCCGGCGTCGCGACACTTTTCTTTATCACCGAGCATCGTATTGGCCGTCAACGCGATGATCGAATTCTTGTAACCGGCTTGGCGCAGCTTTGATGTGGCTTGATAGCCGTCCATAATTGGCATTTGCATGTCCATTAGAATGACATCGAATTCACCAGCCAATGCTCTATCATGACCATCCTTGCCATTTACCGCTTCGGTCACCGAGCAGCCTGCTTTTTCCAAAATAATCCTGATTAACTTTCGATTGGCTTTTCCATCGTCCACAAGCAAAATGTTGCCTGCTGGCAGGGTTGTAATTTTTCGCTTAACTCCAGCGACTTCTTTAACTCTGGCATTGTATTGCGAGTGAGTGATTAAGTTCGCATTTGCTGTCGAATTCAAGTCAATTTCAAATGAGAAAATGCTTCCCTCGCCAGCTTTACTAGCGACTTTAAGCTGCCCGCCCATCGCTTCAACAATTTGCTTGCAAATTGCTAAACCAAGACCGGTGCCACCAAAGTTACGCGTCACACTTGAGTCAGCCTGAACGAAAGGATCAAAGATCTTTTGCTGCTGCTCTTCGGTCATTCCGATACCAGTGTCGCAAATCTCAAAACGTAATTTAAATTTATCATCAACCTGTCGCTGCTCAATCAACACGGCCACTTCACCTTCACTGGTAAATTTGATCGAGTTACCGATAAGGTTAGTGATTACTTGCCGCAACCTGACATCGTCTATTAAAATATTTTCCGGAATCGGACCTACAAATTCGGCTCGCAAGCCGATATCCTTTTCTTGAGCTTTACCTTTCAACACGTTAATCACATCGTCGACAATCTTAAACGGCGAGCAATTGATCGGCGACAATTCCATTCTTCCGGCTTCAACCTTGGACAAATCCAAAATATCGTTGATCAGGTCCATCAAGTGTTTTCCACTTGAATGAATTGTCGACAGGTATTCTTGTTGCTCTTCAGGCGAAGTCGCCAAGCCTCGCTGTAACCACTCAGTGAATCCGAGAATCGCATTCATCGGCGTTCGAATTTCATGACTCATGTTAGCCAAAAACTCTGACTTAGCTTGGTTGGCTACTTGGGCTGCCTGCTTACTATTTTCGAGTTCGGTCACGTTTTCGAACGTAGCCATTACGCCGTAGCCCTTGCCTGACTCAGGCTTAACTAGCCCGCAATTGACATGGAAAACCAATGTTTCGATTTGACCGTTGTCATCGATAACGTCCAACGTTAATGCTTGCTTAACGACGTTTTTCTCGGTTCGTGCACAACGCACCCAAGGAAATTCCTGGACCGGCTGACCATCAGGCCCTTTCCAGTTAAAGACTTCATGTGGAAATTTGTGACGCAGTGATTCTTGATCAGTCCTAGTAATCGTGCAAAACACTTGATTGACGATCGCTATCCGTCCTTTTACGTTAATTACCAGCAGACCTTCAGTCAGAATGTCTAAGGTTTTTCGAACGTTTTGGCTCTTGGTTGGAGACAGGCTTTTCATCATTGCCCCCAAATAGACCATGAAAAACACCGCTGCTGACGTCGAAACAAAACCTAACAGCCATGTAAACTTACTCAATCCGAGCACCTTTGAACCGTCATCAGTGCTTGAGGCGAATGCAAATTCAATTTGCCCCCAGTTCTGCCCCCCGCCGCCCCTTAATGGAATCGATAGTTTCTCGACGTCACTATCGTTTGCCCAGCAAATTGCATGATCGTCCGTTCCGCTTACCAACAATCCGTTTCCATCCCGAATTCCTAACGACGAAATGTTTGGATTGCGGCTAGCAATCGTCTCCAAAATCGAAGCAACCTTATTTCGTTCACCTCGCTGAAGCGGTTCAAGAATTGACACCGCAATAGCATCACACAGTTGCGACCGAGACCGATCATTAACCTCTTGATTCGAAGGAAGAAGATGTAGCCATGAAGCAAAAACCATCACGACTAAGACGATCGCCACAAGGCCGAACGTAATTTGAATTTTTGGGGAGAGCCAAGACACGGTATTCTTTATATTTAGGGAGAGAATAGTTAAGGGGTAGTTGAAGCGACTGTAATTATCCGGAAACAATGTCCTCAATCGACTCATCGTCATCCAACAATGACCCCACATCCAAGATGCGGTGAATCTGCGTCGAAGTAATGGTGAGTCCCGAAATGACCGTAAAGGTCATCAATGCGGTTACTCCGAGAAAGGGTGCATTGTTTGAGATGAGATTGCCGATATCTAGAATTGAATTTTCGTTTCCAGCAGACGAGTGTTGATCAGTAACATTAACAACGAACTGGCTAAGCGAAAGAAAATTGTTTTGGATCGCTTGAGTATCAACAACTTCACGAACATGCAAATCCACGATCTCGTGACTGGCCAAATCTAAAAAGCTAGTTCTTCCAACATATTGGTAAACATTACTTTCAAACCCAAACCCTAAACCTTGCTGGGAAGCTTCGACAATTGAGCCATCGCTATCGACAAAACTCGGCGGACTGAAAATGAGCGAATCAACGTCCGTTTGACTTGACGAAGATTCTCGTTCCGAGACTTCGTTCATCGGATTCGAGAGAGGATTCATACCAGCAGTGACAATGTTTCCTTCGTCAACTGATTCGTCTGATTCGTCTGATTCGTCTGATTCGTCTGATTCGTTTCTAGGCTCATCAAAGTCGTCGTCACGGTTGTTGATGTCCAAACCATCTATGTTAAGCGCGGGACTGACCGTAAAGTCAACTGTGGCAGTATCCGACGTTCCTTCTGGCCCTACAATTCGATAGACAACTTGCGCTGTGAGTGTGTCGCTGCCATCGTGAATGAACTCGAGCAAGCCAAGATCATTGAATGACGCTGTCCCGTTGAACACCTCGACAATTTCTACCCTATCCAACGGATTGATTTCGTCATTCATAAGAACATTAATTTCAATGGATCCACCTTCGTCGACCTCTCCGATATCATTATCCGCAGAAATCGGTAAATCTTGGTTGACGTCAGTCACGTTGATCGTAATATCTCGCTCGGTGCCA
>CAZHCH010000124.1:0-8140 GCA_964530985.1 uncultured Pirellulaceae bacterium
ATTCGACAGACTGGCGGTTTCGCTTCTCCCGCGACCTCGACCAAATCTAAACCAGCATCGCGTGCTTTATCAAGAGCTTCTTTCGTTGGGATGACACCTAGTTGGTTGCCATCTTGGTCAATAACTCGGATCGGTGTTTTGCGAATTTGCTCGTTGATCCGGTTTTGTTTTTTATCACTCGGTGGAATCGTTGTCCCTTTCAATGAAACAGATGTGACGGGTTTGTGTGCCTGAATATTACCAAGCACGACTACATTTAAAAACATCAACCGCAAAGTGTTTGCGGTTGATGTTCGAATTGTATCGTTATTCAGACAATAAGCCAGCAAATCCGTGATTTTTTAACGAATTTGACACCAACGGTGACCGCTTCGCTTACCCTCACCTTGCTCGACCGCTACCCGGAAAAGGTCTGACGGACCATTTTCTGGTCGACTTCCTGTTGAAACTTGGCAATCGCTTCTGCAACTGGCATCGCGCCCAAATCGCCTTCTACGCGGTCACGAATTGAAACCGTGCCATTTTCAGCGTCACGAGGGCCGACGATCAGCATGTATGGCACCATGTCCAGTTGCCCGTCACGAATCTTTGATCCCAACTTTTCACTACGGAAGTCGGCTTCAACTCGTAGACCAGCAGCCTTCATCTGTTGGTGAACTTTTTGGCCGTATTCTTCGGACTTGTCGCTGACTGTCATCAATCTCGCTTGCTCAGGAGCCAACCACAACGGAAAATTACCAGCGAAGTGCTCAATCAAAACACCGATGAAACGCTCCATGCTACCAAAAGGAGCACGGTGAATCATGATCGGACGGTGAGCTGTATTGTCGGCGCCCATGTATTCCAGCCCAAATCGCTCAGGCAAGTTGTAGTCAACTTGGACGGTACCAAGCTGCCACTTTCGGCCGATGCAATCATTCACAACAAAGTCAATTTTGGGACCATAGAACGCGGCTTCGCCAGGGTCTCGAGTAAACGGTCGGCCAAGCGTTTCCGCAGCGTCATGGCAGGCTTTTTCCGCCAAGTCCCAATTGGCCGGATCACCAACGTACTTTGTACTATCAGGATCTCTCAATCCGACGCGCACACTGTAGTCTTCCATGCCCATCGCACCAAAGACCGTTTTGACCAGTTCAATACAGCCAATCAACTCGTCCGCAAGCTGCTCCTGCGTCACGAACAGGTGAGCATCATCTTGAGTGAAACCACGTACGCGTGTCAGTCCGCCAATTTCTCCGGACTGCTCCCAACGATAAACCGTCCCAAACTCAGCCAAACGAATTGGTAAGTCACGGTAACTGCGACGTTCGGCAGCATAGATCTTAATATGATGTGGACAGTTCATTGGCTTCAGCAAGTAGCCTTCGATTTCACCTTGTTCCATTAGGTTGGATAAGTCGCTGCAGCTACAGCCTTCGTCGGACAACTTTTTCAATTGATCACGGTCGACTAATGCCGGGTATTGGCTTTCTTGATAGTAAGGAAAGTGGCCACTAGTTTTGTACAAATCCAATTTGCCGATGTGTGGTGTGAAAACCTGACTATACCCTTGCCGAGTCAAATGCTCAGAAATAAAGTCTTGGAGCTTCTGACGAATGAAGGCACCTTTGGGTGTCCACAGAATCAACCCTTGACCGACCATTTCATCGATATGGAATAAGCCAAGTCGCTTACCGAGTACACGGTGGTCACGTTTTTTGGCTTCTTCTTGGTTGGCCAGAAATTCGTCCAGTTCCGCTTGGCTGAAAAAAGCGGTCGCGTAAACTCGCTGCAACTGCGGATTTGACTGATCGCCTTTCCAATATGCACCGGCGATCGACAAAAGTTTGAACGCACCGATTCGTTTTGGCGATGGGACATGAGGGCCACGACACAAATCGACAAATTCACCCTGCTGATAGAACGAAAGTGTGTCGTCGTCGGCGAGTCCTGTTTGAATGTGTTCGACTTTGAACTCTTGCTTTAAGTCCTTGCATAGCTTGACAGCTTGATCGCGTGGCTGCACGACTCGTTCAAACGGTTCGTCCAGATCGATGAGCTTCTGCATCTCTTGTTCAATCGCCGGGAAGTCGTCTTCGGTCAGCGGTTGTTCACATTCGAAGTCATAATAAAAACCACCGTCAGTCGAAGGACCAAATGCCAGCTGTACGCCTTCCTTCAACCGCATGACCGCCCGGGCCATCACGTGCGCACAACTGTGCCGCATGGTGTCGAGCAGTTCAGGGCTCTTTTTAGTGATGATTTTAAGATTGACGGGCTCGCCTTGAGGCAGCTCAAAATTTAGCTCAACTGGCTGATGATCAATCTCGCCCCACAAGGCGTCTTTGGCGAGTCGCGAGCCAATGCTCTTAGCAACATCATGGACAGAAACAACAGAATCAAACTCTTTTAGGCTCCCGTCGGGAAGCTTCACTGTGGTCATTTTTCATCTTCGAATAAAAATATGTTCAGCCGACCGCGTTACAAATCGCGGGCGTCACAAGTGCCGAAGTATAAGCCTTTAGACCGGTGCAAGGAATGTCGGTTCGCGGCGTTTTGACAATACAGGTGCATTTTGTACAACCCAGCCGTGGGCACCACAGAAATCCCGGCTGACTTTCGCGTCTTTAACCATACCAAGGCGACGGTCAACAAGTCCTGCCCCAACACCCACTACCAGATAATACGACGGTAGTGGGTAAGTGTGAACAACCGGCTCTATAGCGGTGTGAAGCCGTCGAAGTCAAACGCGACGCCTTGCTGCGGGAATATTTGATACAGTGTGTTGGACAAATACAGATTGACTGCCTCACTAAACCGTTGAATCGGTTTTGGGGGAACCAAGATGATATCGTCGTTTCGCAACCAAATTTCGTCAGATGGTTGTCCCCGTTTGCCGTACAATGCGCCTGCTAGGTCAAGCTTCGTTGCAGTCAAACGCCAGTTTTGGTCTCGACGCAGCACGATGATTTGTCGCAAGTTACTGCCAGGGTTGATCCCTTGGGCAAGTGCCAAGGCTTGCAACGCTGTCGTTGGGCCGGTTAATTGAAACTGGCCAGCCTGCCCTACTTCACCAACGACATATATAAATCGAGGTGATATTTCTTGCAGAATCGGAGTGACTTCGATTCCGCCGAGTCGCAATCGATAACGTGCATTCACTTCACGGGCAATCTCGTCGAGTGACAGTCCGACAGCCGGCACGCTGCCAATACCGGGAAGTTGAATTGTGCCGTCAGGAGCCACGGTTGTCTCCCGAGCCTGACCACCTTGGCCTTGGCGTGCATCGACACTATCGATGATGTCGCTCAAGGGTGTATCGCCGGCACGAACTTGTACCACGATGTTTGGTTCGCGGACGTACTCGGTGTATCGGTCGTTGAGTTCACGTTGCAAACCTTCCACGGTCTTGCCAGCACACATAACTTGGCCGATCAAAGAAAACGTGGTTTTGCCGTCGCTACGGATAATCAAATCGATTTGATTTAATGATTCATCGATCGCCGAGGAAACCTCGATCGTATCGCCAACGTACAGCTGGTAGGGGTAAAGTGATTTTTCGCGAGTTCGAATGTAAACGAACTCCAAATCATCACCAACTCGTAATCGATATTCGTCCACATGCGGTGTGCGGTGAGGACCGATCCATTCGCCGTATCCGAATTGTTCAAAAGGCACGTTGCGGCCAGCTCGCCATCTTGGCTCAAACTTCCCAAAGCGGCGAGTAGAATCGTTGACGCCTTGGATTCCTTTGGAAGGCCTTGCATGATGTCCAAATTCAGTATGCCCATGTGACGCAGTCGCGACACCACAACCACCATCGCACACGCCAGCCTGTGGCAACGCATATCCGTGGCCTTGGCAAAGCTGAATGCCGTTAGCGTCTCTGCCTACTTCATAGTCCGCCGATACCACTTGATTTGAACGGTCAACTATCTCAGCAGACAGGTGATCAGAGGTGGATTGCTTGGTTGGTATCACCGACCAGCAAACAACGCCGGTGACAAATGCAATGCCAAGTGTAATTGCGATGTTAGTAGATTGTTTCATTTTCAAAAACCGTGGTCAGCGTTGAAATTCGAATTGGTTGTTTATGTAGGATAAATTTTGGATGAGGGGCGTTTCACCCGCTTCGCAATTAGCTTTGATTGGTCTCCCAACCTAGCCGATCGTCAACATCTTAAAATTAAAAGATCCCTCTGAGCTTTTCGGCGATCGATTTCACCGTTGCTGGCCTTTTGGAAGGGGCAGCGACAGGATTGGTGGGAGGTTCAGGAAGCTGGGCGACACGCTGTTGGTTAAACTCGACTGGTGCGTCCGCATTGAACTGCTCAACAGGCTTCCACTGAATGTTTGGTTGAACGGCTGAACTTTGCCCCGACGCCAAGATCTGAACTTCGGCAACCGCTTGGTTTGCGAATTCGATTTCTCCGAGTCGTCGATGGGTTTCGGCCAAGTTTTGCCAAGTGCGAACGGTTGGTTTAGACATTAGGCTACGCTCAAACAGCAACTTGGACTGCTCTAGGCGACCGTTGCGAGCCAGCAAAACGCCTAACTCATTGGCACTGCGATGATGTTGGTTGTCGCTAAGCAATGCCACTTGGTGATACAGAACCGACTTAGCTGTTTCATACGGGCTGATAACCTTTTGGTTACGGTTGAGCAATGAGTGAAGCTTACCCATGCAATAAAATACCTCAGCACTGACAACGTTGCGGCCGCCAGCCAAATCCAAGTACTCTTGAGCTTTGGCGAAATATCGGTTCATCGCCTGAACTGGCGACAAGTAAGCCGCTTGGTCAACTGTCAAAACCTCGCTGCGGTGGATCTCCACCACTGCGGGAACGTCCATTTGGATCTGCTGCTCGGAGTTAGCGACCGAAAAATCACCCGCCTCTTTGATTGTCAACATTGCCATTTGCAACGCCTTGCTATGATGATTACTACCCGAAACACGATCATTGGCAGCGGCGATCACTTGCATCGCAGCCAAGAATTCTTGTCGAGCCGTGAAGGCGGCGCCGCGGCGAGACAACGTCTTTCCGTATTCAATGTGATGGACTGCCTTTTGAGCATCAGCGTTGCCGAGTGCAGGAAGGCTCGCAGGAGCCACTGGGTCATTGGAGCGAGCTAAATACTGGCCAGGCTGCGACACGTTTGGTGTGCGGCCAGCAGGTTGCATTGAGCCAACCTGATCTGAAACATCAGCAGCTCCATAATCGGAATCGTTCAAGCTCAGCACACTATTGGCTTGAGCTGGCGATGCGTTCTGGATTGTTGCAACGGGTCCGTCCTGAAGTTGGAGCTCGTTAGCTTGAGACAAATTTAAAGCTGACGCAGGACTCGCTGGCTTAGTTACGCTCGCTACTGAACTGCTATTGATAAACGGGTTTGCTTTCCAACCATTTGTTTGCGATTCCTCGGATCCTGTAGCCGATTCAGAAGAACCGTTCGTTGACTTCGAATTGTACCCAGCAACAACCGCCGACGATTCACCTTCGTTTTGGGTTGCGACCATGGCTGCAGAAGCAGCGGCAAGAGTGTCGTCTTCTGTGAAAATCTCACTGGCAGTCTGTGGAAAAACTTGTTCACCACCATCTAATGCAAAATTCGTCGAATCACTGCCCTCTGGCGAACCAAGGTCAAGAGAAAAGCTACCATACGAATCATCGCTTTCGGCACTCTGTTGCGCAGGCCCATCTGGAATAGGGGGAACTGGCTGCATCGCCGAAACAAGCTCTTCATAACTGGTCGTTGGGTCAGCCGATGTCATTGCTTCGATAGCTGTTGACTCAAGAGGCTGAGCTTCAACGCGGAAACTGTTATCCAGTTGGGGCTGAACCGGAACCGGTGCTGTACTTGAGATTGCCGACGGTGCTGGCGTGATTTCATAGCTATTCAGCGGTGTTGCCCCCTGTGAATGAAACGCCTCTGATTCACTTTTCGGCCCCGATAAGAAGTGATAACCCAGAGCAGTGGCAATCCCTAGTCCGAGACCAATAGATACTGTATGTTTAACTTGCATCGCCATTATCGCTTTCCAGTGGGTGGGCAAACTCGGGTTTTTCATGACCTCTCAACGTTGTATACCGCTCGCTATGTAGCGGATACGACGACTTTATCGGCATGCACACTGAAAACATGTGACCTAGTTGTATCGGTAATTCAGGTTTTCCCAGTCCTAAACAACGCCCAGCCATTACAGGCGTTAAAGTTTAACATTTGGAATTGTATGAATTTGTCTGATTCGCCTGTCAGAACGGCCAAAACAGCCCCAACGGTTTGCCAAATCTCAGTTATGGGGTAGTAGAGACGGTCTTAAGCTTGCATCTTGCACGCACCCGATTGGGTCCGCTGGCGGACCCCGCCGCGCAGAAAACACGATATTTAACTATTTGAAGCATCAAACTGGCTTTTACTGCGGTCTTGACAATTTTGTTCTAAGATTTCTAACAGCCGAACGTAGTGATGCTTGAGTGGCCTTGATTCCTGAGGCCGCGGGTAGTTTACCAGTTGAGTTGGGACGATTACTTTGCCTACCAATAAAGCGATTACTAAAATTAATAGAGGCTTGAAGATGATTTTTCGATATTTGCCAGTTTGTTTTGCTGGATTGTTTTGCGGATTTGTGTTTGCCGATGCGGCAATTGCTCAAATTGACTTCAACTTTCCCAAAAATGATGTACCAGTGGTGAGAGTTGACGAGCGCTACAGCGAAGCCAATAAAGACAAGCGACCAATGTTGCTGGTATATCCAGATGGACGAGTTATTCGCCCAGTTTCAGACAAAGCAGAGGACGACTACACGTTCACATTGAGCGAGAAAAGATTTAAGGAATTCTTAGATACAGTTTTCGTTAAAAATAGCTTTGCTACGATTTCAGAGGAAACGATTGAGAATACGCTTTCGCCTAGGCGGCCGGCTCGAGACTCATTCAAAGTATCGACCAACACTGCAGATAGTTCGCATGTTGTTAACTTTGGGAATTCTTGGCTGTACAACCGACTGGGAACCGGACGGACAAGGCTTAAATATGCGAAAGCGGAGCATTTGCAGCGATTCCTAAAAGTAGAAGATGCCTGTCGGGAAATAGCCAACTTGGCTTTGGTGGGTGGTGAGGAGGCTTTTCAGGATACGGTGAAAAAGGCCAGTATGGAGTTTAAGAAAGCTTACCCCGATGGTCCAGCAATTAGCGATGCAGACTTGTTTAGCGTACGACGAGGCAGTGACGGAAAAGTCGCCGTTCGATTTAGGGTTGATAAGAAGATTGTCGAGTCTGACCCAGTATCCGTATGGGTCAAGAAAGCCAAGGGCGATTTGGAGCCGAGTATTGAGGTTAAAATTGACAAGTCGTTGCTGCTAAACGATGCAAAGCCAGCTCCACCAAAGCAGGTTAAATAGGATTAGGATGCGTCAGTGACGGTACATCGTTATCTGGTTGCATAGATCATTATTTAGGTATCTTTTTACTGAACATGGTCTCATGCTGGTTTGAGGGAATTTTGAAACGCAGAGATGCGGAGGTCGCGGAGAGGAGGTTTGAAAATTCTCTCCTGCGTTCTCTGTGAATCTGCGTTTTTTCGTAAACAGCTGTAGTTGTTGAGACCCCCGCACAATCAATCGCCGCTGGCTATCAGTCAATTACCGGAACCAATGGCAAAGTCAATCCGCACTTCAAGCTGGCAGGCACCTTGCAGAGTGGAGCTGAAGTTCCGCCGCGATTCATCCGGCCACGCTTTGGTTATGCCGGCCGCACGACGGTTTTAGCAGGCTATCGTAAGCCGAAAAACACCAAGTTTGCCGCGCTGACACCGGTTAATCGCATATTAACCTAGGCGGGGAAGCCTTCGCCTTGTGGTTGTCCCCAAGGGCTTTTTGTTCCGCGCGGCGGTTTGTGATTCGGTTGAAAACCGAAAACCAAGTCTGACCCCAGCGAAGCTTTCCCCGATTCATCCGGCCACGCTTTGGTTATGCCGGCCGCACGACGGTTTTAGCAGGCTATCGTAAGCCGAAAAACACCAAGTTTGCCGCGCTGACACCGGTTAATCGCATATTAACCTAGGCGGGGAAGCCTTCGCCTTGTGGTTGTCCCCAAGGGCTTTTTGTTCCGCGCGGCGGTTTGTGATTCGGTTGAAAACCGAAAACCAAGTCTGACCCCAG
>CAZHCH010000125.1:0-8008 GCA_964530985.1 uncultured Pirellulaceae bacterium
GCGATTACGTTTTCGTTGTCGACGATGTACATGCACTGGTCGTTCACGCCTTATTCGATTTACTGCGTCGCTTCGCTGATGTTTGCGTTTGCATTTTATAACATGCGACAACCGTTCTCATTGGGATCCACGTTGACTCCACTGGTTGGTAATAGCATGCCGCGGACGGTCGGGAACTTGATTGATGCGGTTTGCCTCTATTCTTTGGTGGCCGGGATGGCTGCGGCACTTGGAACCGGGATTTTGATGATTGGCGGTGGACTGCAGAAGCTTACTGGAATCGAGAGTAATTCGTTATTGTGGGCGGGGATTGGTGGAGCGATCGTTGCGACGTTCATTGTGTCCAGTGCGACCGGACTGATGAAAGGCATCCGTATCTTATCGGATATCAATACTAAACTACTGCTTGCACTTGGTTTAGTGCCGCTGTTCTTTGGGCCTGGTTTATGGTTGTTGATCAGCGATGGAGGAGTGGCGTTGGGTGACTACGTGGTCAATTTTGTGCCGCGAACGTTTGATTTCACGCCGAGTGATTGGGCGAAGGGGTGGACGGTGTTTTATTTGGCGGTGTGGTTGGCGTGGACGCCCGTGACGGCTTGTTTCTTGGGACGGATCGCTTTCGGTAGAACCGTTCGAGAGTTTATGTTGGTTAACTTTATCTTGCCTTCGATCTTCGCGATCGTATGGATGACGATCTTTGGCAGTACCGCGATGCACTTGCAAATCGAAGCCGACAGCCTAAGACAATTCGTGACTGAAAAACGAGAGGCGTTTATTACGTTTGCTGTGTTTGACAGTTTCCCATTTGCTGCAGTGCTTAGCGTGTTCTATATGTGTAGTGCGTTTGTCTGTTTCGTGACGTCGTCGGACTCAAATGTGTCAGCGATGGCAGGGATTTCGTCCAGCGGAATTTCGCCAGAGGCTCCCGAGGGCAATCCATGGTTGAAAGTTGTCTGGGGCGTCCTCGTTGGTTTGGTTGCTTGGATCATGATCAGTTTTTCTGCCAGTGGAGTGGACGGCGTAAAGATCTTGTCCAACCTAGGCGGATTTCCAGCAGCGATTTTACAAGTATTCATTGTTGTTTCTCTCACGATCGTCGTCTGGAAGCATGCCGAATTAGATCAAACCAAACAAAAGCAGTAATGCCGTCTGTTGGCTGGTTTCGGTTGTTGCTGAGTAGCAGCCGTTTTGGCAAAGGCTACTGCGACAAATAAAAAAGCCTCGGCGAATTTTCGCCAAGGCTGTTTGGTGGGGGACCCAATGATGGGAATGGCTGGTTTAATAGCGACGACCAGTGTATGGGCAGACTGCATAGCCGCCTCGACCACCGTAGCTCCTTACTGGTGGGCGGTAGGAGTTAATACTTGGCCCGCGATAAGGCGATCGTTTAAAGTTGTTCGAATATCCTCGGTTGTTGTTGAAACCAAGGCTCAGCCCCAAACTGCCAACGTTTACGCTAATCCCACTGCCCCGTCCGAAAGATCCTCCTCGACCTTGAGCTGATGCCTGCTCGGTGGAAAGCACTGCGACTGCCGCACATGCTACTAGTGTAAAAGCTCCACGCTTAAGCCATTTTGTTAGTTTTGAATATGTCATGTGATTTGCCCTTTAAATTTGACGCTTGAAGAAGTTGCGAGTAACACAACTGTTGTGGTTCTCAATTGGTTAGAAAGCAATCGAGATGCCAAGCTCACATTTTCGACGTTGAGCGGGGTTTTCGCGTGATTTGCGAAATTTGGCGGCTTAAGAAGTGTGATCGGTTCGATCACAGGTGTAATAAGACTGACTACGGCCCGAGCGAGTTGAGCAAGCGTTTAGTTGGGCTAGAAATCGCCTCAAAGCGGTATCATGAACAGAGCGCGCATAAAAAAGTCATAGCATGTCGCTCCATCGTCATGCTATGACTAATATCCTGATTTTGGAACGGTCCGTGTCCCAGCCTCTTGCGGCGAATCATTGGATCTAGACACTGTATCGGCTTTGTCAAAGCAATCGGTTAGAAATTTTTATCATTTTTTAGTGGAGTGCCAGCATATCGTTAAAGCCGCCAAGTCTTGACATTGCTTGCTGGTAAAACTGTTATTGGTGGAAAACTCGATTTGCATCAAAATGCCGTGTCGGAACTTGCGTCCGAACAATCCCTCCAATCTTCCAACTGATCTGGAAAGTTGAGCACTGACAAGGAAGTCAACCAATGAGCGACAATCAACGAAGAGTCCTTTGCCGATTGCTGTTTCTGTTGGCTTGCGCTATTCCTACTTCGATCAGTAGTTACTGGATCTTTCATCCCCAGACCGCTGCAGGTTGGGCGCAAGCGATTCAAGCTGAAACAGGCATTGCGGCCTCGATTGATTTTGTGGAGACACCGAGTCCCTACGAAACGGTGCTGCACCAATTACGCCTGACTGATCCTGAGCACGGCACGTTGTTGGACACGGTTCAAGTGCGAATCCGGTTTGGTAAGTATGTTGAAGTTGAAGTTCCCTACGAAGTCCATCAAGTGGATAATCACGGATTGGCTAGGCTACTGAAGACAATGCATCAAAATACGGTCCGTCGGGGCGTCGATAAGCCCTGGCGAATTCAGTTTGCGAAGCCGCTAAAAATCTCACGGGCCGATGCTGTTCTGCTCGCGGGTGATCAGCCAGTCGCCTCAAACAGTTTGCAGGCGATGCTTCAAAATGAAAAAAATACCTTTGTGGTTGAAGGATTGAATCTCGACGTTGTCCCAAGTGTTGATGGGACTTCGGTTGGCGCGAATTTTGTTGTGGCGCAGTCCAACAACATTCAGTTGATTCAGAACTCTCGTTCTCAAAACCGAGTCGAGGTTCAGTTGAAAAGGGAGCCTCAAGGGCAGGCTATTTGGTTGCATACGTTCAATCAAAAGTTGCCTTGTTGGTTGGCCTCAGATTTTGCTAGTGACATTACCGAAGGGCTAGGTCGCAATGCCAACTTCGTTGGCGAATTGCGCATTCAATCTCACTTGCTCAGTGGGCAGAATGAAGTTTACTTGGATGGAGTTCTAGACAACCTGAGCGTTCCGTCTTACCCGTTGAACGTTGCGATCGACGAGCATACTCAGATGCAGATTACGTTAGATGAATGCCAGTTTGTTAACGGTCAGGCAATGCAATGGTCTGCGGTGTTGGACGTACCTGATTTACGGCTCAGGTCACGGATCGATCTTCAGACGTTGTTTCAAGATTCGCGTCGTTTTGTTGTTGGCAACGCAATTGGTACGGCAATCATCGACGGTTTGAACACGCGTGTTGCCAGTGAACCCAGTCGCAACTGGAATTGATGCAGATTTTGATCGTCGGCACGCAAAGCCGTGACGGTGTACAGTAGAATGAAGCTTCTATAGACCATTGGTTGAAGGAAAATACCTCGCGTTCTACATGCACGCGTTAGTAAGTCGCTATTAACGATCGTTACTTCCCCAGTTAAACTGGCGATCAATAAATTGTTAAAATTGGCTTTGACACCGACAATGGAAGCTACTTTTATCGATCGAAAGTCGACTTTGGGGCTCTCCAAATAAAGCCACGATTGCTACCGACCTTCAACTCCCGTGTCATCGGTGTTGTAATCGTTTTCCGAATACGTTTTTACTCAACCGGCATTTTGCCACACGAATATGCAAAAAACTTTCACCGGCGTTGTTCTCCTGATCGTCATGGCTGTTATAGGGCTTGGCTTGATCTGGTTGCCCGGTTGGGTCATCGATAATTATCAAGCCGCGGCGGGGGTCGGTTCGGTCTGGGGTGTGTTGTATTTGGTCGTTTTCGGTATTGGCACGCTACTGATTCTGGTGAGCGGTGGTTGGACGTTGTGGAAACTGTTTGGCGCATCGCTGACCAAAAAAAGACGTTTGGCTCGACGTTCGAAAAATCCGAGCGAGCTTTCTGCTGGTGAAAAAGATTTTGAGATCAACGAAAATTTAGAGCAGGTCGAACGACTATCCCAAGAGGCCAACGACGATACGTTGTTGCAGGAACAGCTCAATCCGTTGGTCAAAGAGTTGGAACAAAAACGAGAAGCCCAGACGTTGGAGATCGTTGCTTTTGGAACCATCTCTAGCGGCAAGTCGTCGGTGTTGAATTTACTCTCGGGCAGCCAAAAGTTTTCCACTGATGCACGCGGTGGGACGACTGTGACTCGTAACGAAATTCCATGGCCGGGCATCGACAAAGTAACCCTTGTCGACACGCCGGGCATCGGCGAGATTGATGGTGCAGATCATGTACACATCGCCGCCGAATCCGCTAAAGATGCAGACATTGTGTTGGTGGTCGTTGATGGTCCGCTGCGGCAGAGCGAACACGATTTGTTGTCGCAGCTCGGTCAAATGGAAAAACGCACCGTTATTTGTTTGAACAAAAGCGATTGGTACTCACAATCTGATCGCGATAAACTGGTCGGACAAATTTATGATCAAACCGGTTCCTTTGTAAGCAAAGAGGATATCGTTTGTATTCAAGCCCAAGCTGGTACTCGGACACGTCGCAAGATTTTGGCTGATGGGACGGAAACGGAAGAGACCGTTCAAGTCGAACCAAATATCGCTCCGCTGGCCGACCGGATGGTGAAGATTGTTAAGAAAGACGGCAAGGACCTGTTGATGGCGAACTTGTTGTTGCAGTCTCGTGGTCTGGTGGAAAAGGCTCGTGACCGCGTCAAGGATGCATTGGACCGCAAGGCGTGGGGTGTCGTCGAAAAATACCAATGGGGCGCTGGTGGTGTAGCAGCACTCAGCCCTTTTCCGGTGGTGGATTTATTGGCGGGGTCGGCGATCAGCACGAAGATGATCTTGGATTTAGCCGATGTCTATCAACAGAAGGTCGATGTTGAAACAGCCTCTCGCTGGCTGGGTGAAATGGGTAAGAATCTGATCGGCGTGCTCGGTGCTCAAGGGGCAACGGTGGCCGTGACAACGGTCGTGGCTTCGGTTATCAAGACCGTTCCAATTGCGGGCACGATTGCCGGTGGCGTTTTGCAGGGTTCGGTGCAAGCCTTGATTACTCGCTGGATCGGGATGGTTTTCATTGATTATTTCCGATCCGAAATGCAAACACCCGAAGGTGGCCTAGCTGGCTTGGCACGTCGAAAATGGAATGTAGTGACCAGTGCGGATGAATTAAGGAAATTATTGCAGACCGCCCGTGAAAAACTCGCCGATTAACCAGTCAGTCGCCTCAAGATAAATCAGTCAGATCAGGAAGAACCAAATCGTGACCGAGACATTCTCTCAAGACGCCAACTATCTCGAAGCCGTGCAGTCGGTGGAAAAAACACTGAGTGATCTTCGTGGTTGCTCGGACGCAGAGCGACAGCATTTGATCGATGACATCGCTCGTCTGAACGAAATGTATGACAAAATATCGACGGGCCGAGTCGAGATCACGATTTTTGGTGAGATTAGCACGGGTAAGTCAGCGATGATCAATGCCCTAATTGGTCGTGCGGTCGCGGCCGTCGATGTGCAAGGTGGTTGGACGAAACAGATTTGGGGCACTACTTGGGATGGGACCGGTTATCGTTTGCCGGGCATGGAGTCATCTGAGATTGTGTTGATTGATACGCCTGGGATTAACGAAGTCGGCGGCGCGGATCGGGCGGAGCTTGCCGAGGTTACGGCCCGACGTTCAGATTTAATTTTGTTCGTTACCGACTCTGATTTGAACGAAACAGAATATGCGGCCTTGGTTGAATTAGCTGCGGTGCAAAAACCAATCATTTTGGTTTTTAATAAAATTGATTTGTATCCGGATGAAGAGAAGAAACTGCTTATTGAAATGCTTCAACAGCGTTTGGATGGTTTGATTCCGGCAGAACACTTTGTGACTACCGTCGCCGATCCTCGCGATGTTGAATACGTGATCGAACAGCCTGACGGCAAGGAAAAAGTTGAATGGCGCAAGCCCGAACCTCAAGTAGACGAACTCAAGTCGCTGATTTTGGAGACGCTTGAAAAAGAAGGACTTGGGTTGTTGGCGTTGAATGCAGCGATGTACGCTGCCGACAAAAGCGACCGTATCTCGGCGTTGCGTGTGTCGATGCGAGACAACCGAGCCGACCAAGTGATTTGGACGATGGCCGCTACCAAAGCGGTCGTCGTGGCGGCGAACCCAATTCCGATTGTTGATATCTTTGGCGGTTTGGCAGTAGATGCGTTGATGATCGTTACGCTGTCAAAGGTTTATGGGCTTTCCTTCTCTATGTCACAGGCACGTGGACTCGCCAAGGCTATTAGCGGCGCTGCAGGGATTTATGCGTTGGGTGAATTTACTAACTGGGGAGCAAGCGCTTTCAAGTTAATTACCGGAACGCTGGGGACCGCTTTGACAATGCTGCCTCAGGGAGCCGCCGCCGGCTTCACGTCTTATATCATCGGCCGATCGGCAAAACATTATTTTGAACAAGGTGGCTCATGGGGGGCCGGTTCAGCCAAAACCGTTGTGAAGGATATTTTGGAGACGACGAATAAAGACTCCGTTGTGGCTCACCTTAAAGACGAAATTAAATCGCGGCTAAGTCTAAACCGTCACGCAAACAGGTAAAACGTTTGAATCGGATCCAAGGATCCACTGGCTTCAATACAAGCTCGCGGCGCAAGTAAGTGCATTTTTAAATTATCGGTAGATGCACTCGCTCGCGCGTCGAGCTTATATTATCTTAACCAAAGGTTTTACTGGGTTTTACCCCTCACCATCGCTTTGGCACGGCATTCGCATTATCTGCCAAAACTCTTCAGCCTCTGACAGAATCGCAGGTGCAGGACGTTAACCTGCCTTAATGCGCTGTCAGTACAAAACGATAGGTGAGACAATGAACCTTCTAGTGAAACGCTTTCTTGTATTGGCTCTTCCTTTGATGATTCTCAGTTCCTCCTCGGAAGCTGGCTATGGCATCTGCGTAGAAAACAACTCTGGGATTCAGTTAGATGATCTTTCGATCGTAAGCGGGGAACACGAGTTTATGTTTGGTGATGTCGGCGAAGGAGCAAAGACGGGATTGGGCAACGCGGATTTGCAATTCGGTCCCGATGCTCCGCAGAAAATCGAAGTGGTTTTCAAGCCCAAAAATGGCAAGCAAGCTCTCCGAAGCGAAGTCGCACTTCCCATCCTCGGTCGCGGCGAATCGGTCAAACTTTCGATTGATTCTTATCTGGAATTGATTGAAGATAAGCGAAAAGACGTAGGTGCGTCGTAGCACCCGTCGTTGCAATTCTTGCCAGTAGTCCAGACAATGGTCAATGTTACAGCGATACCGATTTAGGTATCGCTGATCGTTTTGCATCGGACTGGTCACGGAAGGAACTGCGCAACGATGGAAGGTATCGCTGAAGAAACAACGGATCCCACTTTCCGTGGATTTGGTCCGTCGATTTTGGCTCAGCAAACTCGTGGCCGTTTGCAACGACTCGCGTTGCCGGTCGACCGGATGGATTGCCGATCGTTATTGCACGACCTGTGCCCGCTATGCCCAGGCGTCTACGCTTGGTTAGATACCAGCCAACAAATTTGCTACGTCGGTAAATCGAAATCGCTTCGCAAACGATTGTTGTCGTACTTTGCCAAGAACCCGGCTGAGAAAAAGGTTGAACGTATTCGCCAAACCAGCCGAACACTTGTCTGGGAACCGATGTCCGATGAACTGCTGGCGTTGATTCGCGAACAAGAACTGATCAATCGTTGGCGGCCCGAATTCAACACGCAAGGCCAACCCGTTAAACGGCAACCAGCCTTCGTCGTGATCACGGGTGGCATCGCCCCCAAGGCTTCGTTTATTCGGCAAATTCCTTATAACGCTCAGCAGGTCTACGGTCCGATCTCGGGTACAGGACGCTTGCGAGCAGCTGTTGAAAGCATTAATCAGGTCTTTCGGTTGCGAGATTGCCCTGACAAAACGGGATTTGAGTTTTCTGATCAACTGCACTTGTTTGAAAACCCGCTCGCGACCAAGTGCATTCGGTTTGAAATTGGCAGCTGCCCTGCCCCGTGTGCGG
>CAZHCH010000126.1:0-7949 GCA_964530985.1 uncultured Pirellulaceae bacterium
CCAGTACCAGTACGACGTTGAAAATCACGAACTGATTGTGGTTGAGAAAGAACAGGCCGAATGAATGATGCTAACTTGCCCCAGCTAGGGGCAACTCTTTTATCCGGTCAACAGAAAACTCGCTTTCGCGTCTGGGCTCCACTGGCCAAAGAAGTCAATTTGGAAATCGTTTTACCGGCGGGCAGCGAATCCACCCACCAAACACCATCGATCGCCACCCATCCGATGCAACCGGCAAACGATGGAACCTTTTACACCGAAGTCGCCGGCGCCGGCGCTGGAACGTTGTATCAGTTTTCGGTTGACCGAAACCCCGGTCGGCCGGACCCTCGATCATTGTTCCAACCGCACGGCGTGCATGGCCCGTCCCAAGTCATCGACCGCGACGCGTATCAATGGACCGACCAACAATGGCGCGGAGTGGCCAAACACGACTTGGTGATCTACGAACTGCACTTGGGATCGTTCACTGCTGATGGTACTTACGAAGCAGCCATCGGCCGGTTGGACGAACTGGTTGAACTGGGCATCACGGCAATCGAATTGCTGCCGCTGGCTCAGTCGCCGGGCAAGTGGAACTGGGGCTACGACGGCGTCAATTACTTTGCGGCTCGCAATACCTTTGGATCGCCCGACGATTTGAAACGGTTTGTCGACCAGTGCCACGCCAGAGGTTTGGCGGTGATCAATGACGTGGTCTACAACCACGTTGGCCCCGAAGGAAACTACTTGTCGGCAATCGCTCCCTACGGCAGTTCAAAACATGGCACTCCATGGGGCGATGCGTTTAACTTTGATGGGAAGCATAACGACCAAGTCCGTCAATTTGTGATCGACAACGTGATGTTCTGGATCGACGAATATCATTTTGACGGCTTGCGTCTGGATGCCGTTCACTACATGTTTGATGATGGTAAGCCGCACATTTTGGATTCGATTCAAACCGCCTTTCGCGAGCACCAAAAAACGCTCGACCGAACGACCTACTTGATTGGCGAATCAAACATCTATGATCCGGAACTCGTCGGGGCTCCTTTTGATTCGTCCAAGCATTACGATGCGATTTGGTCGGACTGTGTGATGCACTCGATTATCACCGTGGGGGATTCCGAACTGCGATTAACGGATCGACATTACCGGACAACGGATTTGGCGGAAGCGTTGGAGCGCGCTTATGTGTTCACGGCGCCCGGAGCTAAACGCATGACACCAGCTCTCCGCACTGCGCACCATCCGAATCAACGCCGCGATTATGTCAGTTCGTTGATCATGGCGTTGCAAACCCATGACAGTGTCGGAAACCACCCGCATGGCAAGCGACTTCATCACTTGACTGATGTTGCGTTTCAAACGGCCGCCGCGCCGTTGATTTTGTTGTATCCTTCGATTCCGATGTTGTTCATGGGCGAAGAATCTGCAGTGGACGCGCCGTTTCCGTTCTTTGCTGATTTCGAGGATGCGGGTCTGCGGAAAGCAGTTGATCGCGGTCGCCGCCATGAGTATCCGCATCACGACTGGAAGGGATCGCCTCTGCCGTCAGACCCGTTGGCGTTTACGAGTTCCATCATTTCGCGGGACAAGGAACAGCCGGCAGTCAAAGACTGGTATCGCCAGTTGTTGCAGCTTCGTAAACAAGGTGTCGCTGATGGCTGGCTTCAACTGGATAACTTCTCGGTTGAATCGGACACGCAGAATCATTTGTACCGTTTGATTTATCGCTGGGACGGTCGGCAAGTCCAGATCGTTTGCCGGATTGACCAAGCGAATGCCGAGCCGATTGCGATCGATGTTGCTGGCGAATTGGTTTTGGATTCGTTGGCAGTCGTTGCGGGGCGAGGCCCAGAAGCCACCGCCAAAAGCAAACCGAATCTGATTCAGCCAAGGCAATGTTTGATTTGGAAAACGGAGTAAGCGAAACCGGTTTTAAGTACAAGCTCGCAGCGCAAGCAAGTGCATCTGCCAACCATTTTAAAGAATGCACTTGCTTGCGCATCGAGCTTGTATATCTGCACCTACTAAAAAAACTCTGCCGATCCAAGCCATTTCGAGCGGGACCAGCAGAGTTTGTTAAATCGACTTTAGCGTTGACCAACGCTTTTAATAAATTAGCCTCAGCAACCGCCTTGGTTCTCTTGGGCAGGTGTGTTGATTTCGACAGTTGAACCGCCACAGCACCCCGCGCCGTCGATAAGTTCCTGAAGTTTGGCTTTGTCTTGATAGCCTTGCAAGCGTTCGACTTCTTGTCCGCCCTTGAAGAGCAGGATCGTTGGAACCGCAGTGATGCCGTACTCAGCCGCCAGTTCCATGTTATCGCCGACGTTGCATTTGCCAATAATGGATTTGCCTTCGTTTTCAGAAGCCAATTCATCAATTACAGGTGCCAAGCGCTTGCAAGGTGGGCAGCCGTGTGACCAGAAGTCAACCAAGACTGGTTTGTCGGAGTTTAAAACATCAGCTTTAAAGCTATCGGTAGAAAATTCAGCAGCCATTTCTTTTCCTATGTTTCCCTTCAGGCGGCATTGCGATGCCGTCCAATTTAAATTATCGAAAGTTCAACGGATTGTATCTCTAGTCGGTATGACGTCAACAAAGAATCAATCTTGCTGTCGAAATCTCGATATAACACGGTTTTTTTTGGAAATATTGACGCTGTGGACAATTCAGCGAGACGGTAGTTTTCAAGGATTACAGCCTTGGTGGATCAGAAGTTTGGAAGCCAAATGATGTGTATTTCACGGGTTTCATGCAATTTTTGGTTAAGGAGAAGGGATGTGACTGGTTTTGCCTTATCCGAAATGCCTGGACGCGCCGTTGGCGAGCTTGATCGATTGGGGCCAAAACCGTTTCGTTTGCAGTACGAACGACTTTGCTCGTGGTACTTCTTTTAGACGGAATCTACGCACGAATGGCGCAATTTAGTCCTGACAGATCCGACGGATGGTGTCGGTGACGATTGCCTTGAGTTGAGGTGCTGCAGTTGAAGCGGCGTCAATGACTTCTTGGCCAGAGGTTTCGGCTAAGTCATTTGGGTTGGCGACGTTGCTGACGATTGACATCCCCAGCACTCGCATTCCGTAATTGCTAGCCACAGCAACTTCAGGAACTGTTGACATCCCAGCGACATCGCCGCCAATCGTACGAAGCATCCGGTACTCGGCGCGTGTTTCGTAATTTGGCCCCAGCATCGCAGCGTACACACCTCGCTGGATCGTGAATTGGTGGTTCGTTGCGACTTCACATGCACCAGCGATCAATTCGCAGTCGTAGCAATCGCTTAACAACAACGGTCGGCCGTTTGAAGTTGGTGGTGCCATTGCCAACGATGAGCGAAACATCAGATCAATATGGCTTTCTATCAGCATGATTTGGCCGCTACGGTAACTTGGATTGATTCCGCCCGAAGCGTTACTCACAAACAAGACGTCGACCCCCATCGCATGCATGAGATGCACCGGCAACGTGGCTTGATCGACCGGATAGCCTTCGTACAAATGAAATCTACCTTGCATGGCAATCACGTCGGCGCCGGCCAGCTTTCCGCAAACGAATTGCCCTTTGTGGCCAGTGGCGGTGCTGGAAGCGAAGTACGGTATATCGCCGTAGGGAATCTCTTCTTCCATCTGAATCACTTTGGCCAACTCCCCCGTCCCGGTTCCCAAGATGACGCCGAATCGAGGCGAACGGTTCCATCGGTTTCGCACAAAATTGGTTGCGGTTTCAATTTGGATGGTGAGTTCAGGCGGAAGATTCATTTGCCGGGTTCCGAATCAGTGGATGCCGAACTGTCCGGCGATACACTTTCGACCTCCGATAGGTTTTGTGCTTTGACGCTCCAATCAACAATCCCATCTCGAAACAATCTGTCTCGCTCTTCTTTGTGGCAGGCGATACACGAAGCGACCGCTCCTGCAGATTTTATTTCGTGAGACTTGGGGTCGATCACACCATAGACCCAGTCGTCGTCGGATGCTTCGGTTTTTGGTTTCTGTTTGAGCATCACGAACAGATCGCGTCGCTGTCCGAGCTTGAGCGTTTCATCGTTGACCGTTACGCGTGGATTCACGCGATTACCCGAAGCGTGGTTGCGCAAATTTCTTGCGTCCGGGTTTCCAGGAACAGCCGTCCACGACTCTATCACTAACGCTTGACCAACAGGAGAAGCGGTGCCGTCTGGATTGACGTAGTGGCCAATTTCCTTGGCGAACAGAAAGTAGAGTTTCTGACCGTGACCGCTGTCTGAGTCGGATTCAGCTTGGCTCATTTTCGCCGCAGGCTCCTCCAGTATAATACCGCTGGAGTCGCTATCGGCGGACGAATGCTTCGTAGGTGATTCGCCAAGGCCGGATGTGTTGACCATCGCAAATTGCAAATACTGTTCAGCTGCAGCTTTGATTGCGGAGTGAAACTGTGGATCGTTTACATCTGGCACCGGAGGCTTGGCCTCGACCACTTTAGGCGGAGGTTGCTTATGGGTATTGTCAGCCGAATTTTTATCGGCGGGCTGATTGCTTGGCGATTCACTTGGGGCATGGTTGGTGGATTCGGGCTGGCAGCCGCAGCTCAGCAAACAAACGCAAACAAAAAACGTCGCGCCAGTGTTAACTAGCCAAGTGATCATTGTTGAAGGCAGTTTGAATTCCATTTGAAAACCTCTTCGTCGTTCTGATTTGGCGGCTGTTCAGCGTTGATGGTGCACAACCTGGTCTGTACCACGTTTTCAGCTATTTCTCTTCGGCCAGTACGCCCATGATCAAGGCAGACAACTTTGGCTCGGTTTCGTTGGCGATCCGTACGATTTCGTTCACGTCTGCAGGCTCCAACGAGTCGGGGAAGCACAAGTCGGTGACGACAGAAAATCCAACCACTCTCATACCGGCGTGAACGGCAACAATGACTTCTGGGATCGTTGACATACCAACAACGTCGGCACCGATGGTTCGCAAAAATCGATATTCAGCTCGTGTCTCCAAGTTCGGTCCAGCCACTGCGACCAAGACACCTTTGTGAGCCACGACATCATTGGCTCGGGCGATACGCAAAGCTCGGTCGATCAATTCGTGAGAGTAAGGCTCGCACATATCCGGGAACCGTGGGCCGAGACGCTCGTCATTGATGCCGATTAATGGGTTATCACCCATTAAGTTAATTTGGTCGTCAATCACCATGATATCGCCTTTGCGATAGTACGGGTTCAAGCCGCCGACGGCGTTGGAGCAAACCAGCAGATCCGCGCCGAGAGCTTTCATGACTCGGATGGGTAGCGTGACTTCTTTCAGCGGATAGCCTTCGTACATGTGTAGGCGACCTTCCATCACAACGACGGGCAGGCCGTTGAGTGTCCCACAGACTAAACGGCCTTTGTGTGAGAGCGCGGTTGATTTCGGGAAATGAGGAATGTCTCCATAATCGATCGAAGCTTGCACTTCAATTTTTTCAACCAGCGGCCCCAGTCCGGTACCGAGAACGATTCCGACCTTGGCTTTTTCCTTCCATTTTTGGCGAATGAATGCGACTGAAGAGTTAATTTTGTCAAATAGATCGAGCATGATATTTTGGCGGGCATTACTGCCCTATTTTTGAAATTGGCTGATTCGTTAAGTGGTCGAAATTGAAAAGGCCGAATTATTCTACGGATCGGGTGGATGTTTCAGGCTAAAACGTATCGCCAACACCGTAGAACCTCAAGTAGTGCAGCGCAGAAGAATGGCTGGGAAGTACCGTCGCCACCTTCGTCACCCCAATAACGGATTACCGCTGAGACCTAAATAATAATGGCACATCGCGATCGCCATGGCGTCGGAGACGTCCACTGGTTCGGGTGGTTCGGGTAAGTTTAGTTGCCGCGTTACTGCTAACTGCACTTGGGTTTTACTCGCCCTGCCATTACCGGTAACGATTTTTTTAATTTGCGTGGGGGCGTAGCTTTTGATTTCAATGTTGTTCAGTTCGGCGGCTAGGCAAATCACGCCACGAGCGTGACCCATGATGATGGAGGTTTTGGGTCGATCGTAATGACTGTAGAGTTCTTCTAGGCCCATTGTGTCTGGCTTGAGTTCAGTGATCAATTCAGACACGCCGTTAAAGATTGATGCAATGCGTTTGGCAAAGGATTGCTTGGGCTTACTGCGGACGACGCCGGCTTCGATCAAATTAACTTGGCCGCTGGTTACCGCGAGCACTGCGTAGCCGGTGATGTTAAGCCCGGGATCGATGCCAAGCACGCGAACGGTGTCGTCGGTTTTGGCGGCATCTTTAGCCGACGGGGTTTCGGGGTTACTCATCGATATTACTCATCGTTTGCACCAGCAGAGCGACTGCTTGAGCTTGCATCGCTTCTCGCTTGCCGACTGGACCGACTTGTTCACCGGTTTTGGCTTTCACACCAATTCGGTTTTCTTCCACAGATAAAATAGTTGCGATGCGGGTGGCAATGGTTCGTTTAAACGGAGACAGTTTGGGAAGTTCAGCAAACAGGATGCAGTCGATGTTGATGATTTCAAAACCAGCCTCGCGAACCTGCCGAGCGGCGATGGACAGCATGTCGGCTGAGTCGCGGTGTTTGTTTTCGTCAGAGGTATTGGGGAACAGTTCGCCGATGTCGCCCAACGAAGCCGCGCCCAAAACCGCATCGGTAATCGCATGTAGCAGTACATCTGCATCACTGTGGCCAACCAATGAGTGGGTGTGAGGGATTTTGACACCGCCAAGAGTTAATTCGCCACCAGCTTGTAAGCGGTGAGTGTCATGCCCAATGCCAATTCGAAGTTTTGTGGGGTCCACGTGTTTTCTTTCTCACAAAACGCTCATATTTAAATGCAACGGCAGCTCGGGGCTAATCCGACCGCCCCTAATCGTACTCGCGTCAAAAGTAATTGAGAACCGCCGGTAGTTTTCTTGGTTCAAATGAAGGCTTAAATTGCTACAAGGAACCACAAGTGCCACCTGCCCGATTCTCTTTCTCGAATCTATAATGCTGCGATGGCAATTATTGAAATCAAAAATCTATCCAAAACTTACCGAGTTTATCAAAAAAACGAGGGCTTAGCGTCGTCGATTAAGGGCTTGTTTCATCGTAAGTATCGCGAAGTTCATGCAGTCCGCGACATTAACTTTTCTGTGGAAGAGGGCGAGTTCGTGGCTTTCCTTGGACCCAACGGCGCCGGTAAAACCACGACGTTGAAGTTGCTTTCGGGGGTGATCAATCCTAATCAAGGCGAGGCGACGGTGATGGGGCATGTGCCTTGGGAGCGTCACAACGATTATCGTCGCAAGTTTGCGTTAGTGATGGGGCAAAAAAATCAGTTGTGGTGGGATTTGCCAGCGATGGAGTCCTTTCGACTGAACCAACATATCTACAAAGTGCCCAAAGCCGAATTCGACCAAACACGTGATGAGCTATGCGAGATGCTGGACGTTCAGCGGTTGCTCAGCCAGCCCGTTCGAGAGTTATCGCTGGGCGAGCGGATGAAGATGGAACTGATCGCAGCGTTGTTACACCGGCCCGATGTTCTATTTCTAGACGAACCCACCATCGGCTTGGACGTGATTGCTCAACACAAAATCCAAACCTTCCTAAAAGACTATCAAAAAGAACGCAACAACACGATCGTCTTGACCAGCCACTACATGAAAGACATCCAAGCTCTTTGCAACCGAGTCGTGATCATCGCCAACGGCTCGATCTATCACGATGGTTCGCTAGAACAAATCGTTGATAAGTTCAGCGGCCAAAAAGTCGTCACGTTACAAATGTCAGACGTCCGATCGTTGGATTCGCTCAAACGTCTTCCTGACGTGCTGGAAGTCGAGGCACCACGAATCAAGTTCCGTGTGGATCGTGATGATGTCGGTCGAGTGTTGAGCGACATCTTGAATTCGCACCGCGTGGACGATGTGGTGGTCGAGGACCCACCGTTGGAAGAGGTGATCTCGAACGTGTTCAGCCAAGC
>CAZHCH010000127.1:0-7860 GCA_964530985.1 uncultured Pirellulaceae bacterium
GGGAGCAACTGCTAACGCTCGAGACCGCTTGTTTGCGACCTGAAACAACTCGCACAATTGTGAAAACAGTTGCTGAAATGTTTGAGCGTTTGGAGCGGGCCGCCGCGTCGTTAGGCGAACAATCACAGCAGGCGGTGGAGACAGTATGATGAAAGAATCCGTTTGCCAATTTGGTCCAAACAATAGTTTGACTGGGATCTTTGCCCAGCCGGACGAATCTGTTCGCGTCCCTGATGCGCCGGTGGCGTTGATTTTGAATGCTGGGATTGTTCACAGTATCGGTCCGTTTCGGTTGCACGTCGATATCGCTAGAATCTTGGCGGAAGCTGGTTTTTCAAGTTTTCGAATTGACTTGTCTGGTTTGGGTGACAGTGAAATACGAACCGGAAAGTCCATTGAGAACCGAGCGGTGCTTGATGCGACCGAAGCGATTGACTTTTTGGCGGAGAACTTTGACGTTCAAAGCGTGGTGGCCACTGGTTTATGCAGTGGAGCGTTTAATGCTCACCAGGTAGCCCTAGCGGACTCGCGTGTTGTCGGAGCGGCTTTTTTTGACGGGATTGTTTTTCGCACGACTGGTTTTTACTTGCGGCATTACATGCGATTCCTAAAACCTCGGTTTTGGCGGAACGCGATTAAACGTCGGTTGATTGGCGAACCGGCGACGAGTGAAGCCGATGGTGCGACGTTGGCAGAGAGCGAATTCTTCGAGATCGACAAGACCCGAGAGGAAGTTGGCCTAGAGATCGGCGGGATGGTTGAACGCGGCTTAAAAATGCTGTTTGTTTATACCAAAGGTTACGACGACATCGCGAGTAGTGCTCAGTTTGAAGAGATGTTTGGGATCAAACCAGACGATCAGGTGCAGGTGGAGTACTACAACGAAGCTGAGCATACCTTTCGGCTGACCCATAATCGTAGAGCTGCTTGTTCGCGTTTGCGTGATTGGTACAGCGATCAGTTTGCTGGTACTGTGGCGGCCAGTACGTAGCTCTGGCATCTAGGTAAGCCGAACGCTTCTTGGATGATAGTGTTACGCTTCGCGAAGCTTGCCGACGGTATCGCGTGCCCGACTCAGGAACACGTTTTTTGTTTCGCCCGCTTCGAGCCAGATCGGTGCTCCAATCGTGATGCAGCTGAGCAGTGGCACGGGAAGGAATTCGCCCTTGGGCATCACACGATTAAGGTTGTCGATATAGACCGGAATCAACTCGATGTCCGGTCTTTTCTTGGCTAGATAAAACAAACCGCTTTTAAAATCGCCGATCTTTTCAGACACGTTTCGTCCGCCTTCGGGAAACACAATCAGTGACCCCGTGTTACCAATTTCACGTAACATCATGTCGATCGGGCTGTTGTGAACTTTAACCTTCATACGATCGATCAATAGCACATTAAAGATCGATGCCATGTAGCGTCGCACCGGACCACCTTGCCAATAGTCGGCGGCTGCAACGGGACGCGTCACGCTACGAATCGAGCGTGGCAGCGAGGCCCAAAGCACGATCGCATCCAAATGACTGGTATGATTTGCGAAGTAAATTCGCTGACACGTACAAGGCTCGCAGTCAACCCAACGAACAGTCGCACCGCTGAGCGCTTTGGCGAGTCCAGTCAAAAATGGAACAGCAATATGCTTCATAGGATTAGTGAGGGCACGTGCAAAAGGCAAAATTGGCGCAGGGTATTGTTTACCACTCCGAGGCGAATTCAAGCAGGGAGCAGACAAACTGGCTGGACTAGGTCGACTTTAATGGCAAACTACCGAAAAATCAGCTAGAGAAAGCCAGTTTTTTAACTTACTAGATGGCGATTGCTAAATCTAAGATTATAGTGAGGATCAACCACTCAAAGGTAATTTCTAACTACCCAAAGGCAATTCGATGAAAAGTATCTTAGGTCATCTTAGCGTGATCTTATTGTTATCTGTATGTTGCATTTCAAACGCGAACGCGCAAGAAATGGGAGGCCCTGCTGACGGCAAAATTTTCGTCAAAGTGACTCGAAATCGTGAAATATCTGGCACACCCATCAGTTTGGGTGAGATTAAATTCCAAGCCGAATTTGGAAAAGTGTCTGTTCCGATGGCCAAGATTGCAGGAATCAAACTACATGTCAACGGTGAAGACGCAGCAGTGATCGCTCTAAAAAACGGTGACTTGGTAACAGGTGCAATAGAGCTCGAGACCATCTCGCTTAAAACAACATGGGGCAAGGCGCACGTGAAGTTGGATCAAATCGAAACAATTCTTGCTGATTCGAAATCACGTTTCTTTGCTGAATCCACCGCAGGCAATAAGGGCTGGCGATTTTCCAATGGAGCTACACCGTAGCAACAATCGATTTTGCGAGACATGTGATCGGTCTTAGATTAAACCGCGAGCGACGAAATATGCTCTTCAAAAGTTGGATTTTTTTCTTGCTGGCAGGCCTACTTCCACTAGTAGCCGTGTCGTCCTCATTGGGACAGTCGGGATCGAAAACTAAAGCGATTCGACCACAGCCCAAGTTGACCAATCGAAGTCAGTTACGACCAGGAACGATAACAAGTCAAACTCAGGCCACACCGGCCGAACAAATCCAAATGACACTGACGGTGGAAATGGATTCAAACAAGCTTGATCTATTACGTAAAACGGGGAAACTGCAAGTTGCGATTCCTCAAGCTTTTCGAGGTCGAGTTGATGCAGTTCGACTTAAACGCCCTGTGAGTTTTAAATCGGAAGACTTCCAACTGAATAACGCCGTCGACAAATTTAACAATACGGTAACGGTTAGTTTTAGCGATAAAACGCTGGACCAGTTGGACTATCAACCGGTAAAGGCAAAGGTCTACTATTCAGGTTTTTCAAACGTGTTACTGATTTACAAAAAGCGTAAACCAGGAGATCCATTGGGTTCGATCGAACGAGAAAACAAACCGACGACAGCTGACAGCACACGAGTTTTTGCGAGAGTTGACGAAGAACGCGGCTTGCACGGATGGATGACTGGTCTAGCAAAAATCAAACTAAAAAGTGATTTTGGTGAGGTGATTATCAACTCTACCGACATTGCTGGAATCAAGTTAAACGCGAATAACTCAGGAAGTGTTTCAATCCGATTGCATTCAGGAGCGACCGTTTCTGGCTATGTGAACTTTGACGAAATTAGTATGAAGTGCAGCTGGGGAACTCAGAAGTTGTCTCTTTCTGAACTCGACTCCATTGTTGCCGACCGCAAGTTTCGATTTGCTGCCGACCCCTTGCATCCTGGACGGTGGATTTTTGAAACGGAGCTTGCGAGTCAGCCGCCACCTTTAATTAACTTTGAATCCACCATTCCAGGATATATCGCACCGACACCAATAAATTTAACACCACACAATCCGTGATCGTTTTCATTTTTGATACACGATCCATCCATCTAAACAACTATAAATCTAAATTAAATATCGAGAGAACATTATGTCTTTGCTTGACAGAATCCTAACCACCGCCGCTGCACTGATAATTTGTCTGAGCATGGCAAACCAAGCCGATGCTCAGGATCAAACCCGTTTCGTTTTGAAACTCAGTGATGACTTAGTTTTCAAACTTCGTGACGTGGGCAGCTTAGCTTCCAACGTTCGTCCCGAATTCCAAAATCGAATCAGCTTGATCGAGGTTCAGTTTGGCGATATCACGGGCAAGACAGCCGAAAACGTTAATGTAGATGTAGAAGTAGCTAATGGCACGGCAAATGTTATCATGGACGAGCGGTTTATTTCACGAGTCAAACAAGGGCCGGTCAGAATTGTCGTGCCTCCCAACAAACGAGCGTTCACCCGAGTTAGTCTCGTTTATGCTCGCGGAGAAAATGAAGACATACCTAGCCGACCTGCTGAGCCGATCTTGAATAGTTCAGGACAACCAATCGACTTGTATTACATTCGCTTAACAGATACCGACAGCATGGCTGGTGGCATTGATGGCTTTGATCGCTTTGAAATTGAGACCAAATTTGGCAAAGTCTCAATGCCGATGGACCAAGTCGCTGGCATCAAGTTTCATATCGACGGCAAAGACGCTGCCGTAGTGGTAATGGATAACGGCGACACGGTAACAGGCGTTCCCGTGATTCCAGCTGTGACGTTACAAACAGATTGGGGTAAAGCAGAAGTCAAACCTGAATTCATGAACGCTTTAACTACGACCTCGAATGCCCGATTCGTACAAGAGAACACGGACTTTGGTTTGCGTTGGCAGCTAAAAGCTGGTGATGCGTTCGCTCCAGGCAATTAGAGCTAAACAGTAGCAGAACATTTTGAAACGTAAAAACGCACTGGTTTTGCCAGTGCGTTTTTTTATTTAGTTCAACGGACTTTTAATGGTTCCCGCTCCAGCAATACCATTATCGCGCTTGTTTGCACCCTCTAGCCGTCGCATTGCCAAAATACCGCACGTTACTAAAAACAACTGAACGCAACTGGCAATCACCATCATAGAATGGTCTACGAATGAAAAGGTTGGATTGTCCCGGTAAATCGTGGTGAAGTACACAGGTGCTACGAACATGGCTTTGACGAGCAAAGGCATACGTACAATTGAATAGACCAGCATTGTCCACAAGGCCCACGACCTACCTTGCACAATCTTCCATCCCAACCAAATGTTTGGAGCAATAGCCAGTATCAATAAGAGGATGAGATCTCTGAGGCCTTCATGAAATTCAGCTATTGCCATCGATGCATGAAATGGCAGCGCGAACACATTAAAGATCGCCCAAACAGCTGTTAGTGCAACCCAAGAAATCACAAACCAGCCGGCGGTTTGAATTCGTTGCGGACGAGTGCACCAATATGCGATTCGTGAGTGGAGTCGAGCGGGCTTTCCAACTACGGGCCTGCCATCGATGCAACGACGCAAATCGACTGACAATTCTCTCGCAGAAGCGTATCTCGCATGCGGATCTTTTTCGAGGCATTTTGCACAGATGCTTTCCAAATCTCGCGGCAGATTCTTTCCGAAGCTGCCCAAACGACGTGGCGGCACCGTTCGAATGTTATCGAGTACTTCGATGTAGCTGGAACCGTTGATCGGCAACACACCGGTCAATAACTCATAAAGTATGACGCCCAAACTATATATGTCCGCGGCAGCGGACGCCCCATCAGAATCTTGTTCAATTTGTTCAGGGGCTATATAAAGCGGAGTACCCATTAGTTGGCTGGTACGAGAAGCGGCCAAACTAGAATCAACCCATTTTGCTAACCCAAAATCGGTTAGCCGAGCATTGCATTCGCCTAACTGCCATTGAGCAAACTCTTTTCGTTGTTGGTCATTCTCATTTTTGAGAGTAATCATGACGTTGGCTGGTTTTAGGTCTCGATGAAATACTTGGTGGAGATGAGCGTGCTCGACAGCATCGGCAAGGTTCGCGACCAGTTCTGCACTCTGCTGCCAAGATGGTAAACAATCACTCGCCTGGAGCCACTCGGAAAGATTTGGACCGTCACAAAATTCGGTCGCGATAAACGGTATCTGTCCACTTAGATTCGCTTCATAGACTTTGACAATACCGGGGTGGTTTAACCGCCCTATCGTGATCGCTTCGCTCACAAACCGTTGCCGTTTTTCTTGATCGAATAAGACCTCAATGCGAGGTAATTTTAGAGCAACTGGCCTATTGAGCCGAGTGTCTTCGGCAAAGTAAACCAGTCCAAAGCCGCCACTGCCGAGAATGCGTCCAATTTTATAACGACCCACATGGTGAACAGGAGCGCCAAGGCTCCTTTCAGACGATGTCAGATCTTCAAACAACCGATCCAGTTGATATATAAGTCCGCTATTCCCTTCATGCATTGGGGTCATTTCCTACACTTTCGTATGCCGCGACTAAATTTACTAGAAATACTATCCAATCAAATTCGTATCGATGAATCAATCAAGACTGATACGTAAGCTGACTTACTGACGAATTCCTTAGTATTCGTGCGAGTTCATCGATAGCTCGATTAAACAGCATGCGTGCAGCATCGGCAGATCGATTCAGCCGCAGACCCACCTCACCAAACGTCAACTTTTCTTGGTGCCGTAACAAAATCACCAGTCGATGCTCAGTGCTCAGTTGCTCGATCGCATCTATCAATTGCTCTTGCTCCTCTTTGCGTTGCGCTACGGCAACTGGCCAATCTGCAGGCGAAATGACGGCATGACCTGCTTCAAAGGGAACTTCTTTACTTGTATCTCGCTTTTTCCGACGTAAATAACGGTAGCGAGCAACGATATCATTTAGCAATATTTGTCGGAGCCAAGCCTTGAACTCCTCTTCGCAAGCGGCGCGGCAACCGTCGAAATCAGCACAGCCATCAATGATCGCGCTTTGAACGAGATCCGAGACACTTAAATTTGCGCCAGTTTTGAGGCCAATCGTATTGATTGCAATCACACGAAGGTATCCACGAAATGAATTTAACAGCTCTGCTTGCTGCTCCTTCGTGCCTCTCCGGGCTTTCATAAACCGCTGTAAGAACCCCGAAGAAGTTACAACTTCTAAATCGTTAGTCAAAGAATCCACTGCTATCCCATCTGCAAGTTATACGATCACCTGCTAGATACTGAATACCAGTGATGTAAAAGGCAAGATAGAATCTCGCTCTAAATTCCAAATCTCCCCCTGAACTAGCCGCTTAAAACCGACCAAACTTACTAAAAACAAGCAAATTCACTGGAAACTCCTTATATTTTCGATTTTTTGCGTTCGCATTGCTCACCAAATAACGCCTCCCCGTTAGGAGATCCTTTTTTGGATGGAAACAGAGATTGGGTCATTCTAGGAACCTTGAGAACGCCGCGACTTTACATCCCGATTTCACAATTGATTTACAGGCATTTTGACCTCAGTGCTCGGAACCATTCCTAATTGCTGATCAGTTAAATCACAAGCGTACGGCAGCTGATTGTTGCTGCCGCAGTTTTTACCCAACGCTGTGCAGGTTTGTCAGTTTGAATTCGGATATCAGCTCACTGCACCGCAGTGTGATTGCTGACGTGTTAGGCACTTCTCTTGCGTCCGATAGTTTTCAGCGCCCTTGACTTCCAGCCTTGCACAACAACAGTGAAAAACCATGAAATCGTACCAGCGCTCGGTTACACCAGACGCCACGCGGCTCGTGTTACTTAGACATCAATTAGGATGGACGCAACAAGAAATCGCTAAAAGAGCGGGGTATAGCGTCCGGCTAATTCGAAAAATTGAAAAGCAACAAACCGTTCGTCCGCAAACATTAAGAGACATTGTTCAATGTTACCTAGACGCGACCGAAGATCGGTCGCATCGCTTTGAGGGATTTGTCTTAAACCCGTCGCCCAGCACCATTAGTGCTGCAAACAAAACTAACATTGAATGCGACCTCGTAGCCAAAGTGCGCGAGTACTACGATGTGGTTTATCAGCAACGTCAGATAGACAGAATCGGGCACTACATCAGCCCTAGCATCCGGTTTACTAGTGAAGGAACGTCTCGCATTGGCATCAAAGCCGTTCAACAGCGAGCTAAAACTTTGTTGAGTGCTTTTGACTCCATCGAATTCTTGTTTGAACGAATCTTCAGCAAAGAGCAAATCGTCGTTGCGTCATGGACAGTTCGCATGAGGCACTTGGGTGACTTTTTCGAATTTCCAGCCACGGGTAATTGGGTTGAGGTAAGAGGAAACTCGATTCTCGTATTCGCTGACGGTCTGGCAGTGGAAGCGGAAAGCCATCTCGATATAGAAAACTTGCTCCGCCAATTAACTGGACAAGAAGAACGCACCATCTAGTTCCGTCATTGCGACAACGAATCTGTTTTCGTTAGATAGGCGAGATATGCACCAAAAAACCGAAACAATTTATAAAACCG
>CAZHCH010000128.1:0-7646 GCA_964530985.1 uncultured Pirellulaceae bacterium
CCGATTTTCCATGATGGAATTTATTGTCATCCCGATTCTTGCTTTGTTGTTTGTAACAGCGATCACCATTGCGGTGATACGCAACTTGTGGGCGGCGGTCATGTTTACCGGAATCTATAGTTTCTTGGGCGCCAGTTGGATGTTGATCTTGGACGCCCCAGATGTGGCATTCACCGAGGCGGCTGTCGGCGCCGGGGTTTCAACGATTTTGATGTTAGCCACATTGTCCTTAGTTCCTCGGTCGTCTAAAAAATTGGGCTCGATTTCGAACTCAGATTTTGAAACCAAGAACCCACCGCGGCGACGAGTCATTGGTTCGCTGATCGTGGTCGTGGGCACTGGAGCGATGCTAATTTATGGCACGTTCGATATGCCACATTTTGGGAGTGCTGATGCGGCGATTCAAACTTACCCTAATCCATCGTTTGTTGAACGATCACAAACGGAAATGGGCGAACATGGTCTGCCAAACGTAGTGACTGCAGTGCTGGCCAGCTATCGAGGCTACGACACGCTGGGCGAGACGGCTGTGATTTTTACTGCGGGTATCGCGGTGCTGTTGATCTTGCGAAAAAACAAAGAGTCCGATGAAGGTAGTGGAGCGAGCCAAAGTGGGGTGACGTCGTGATTGATTTCCCAATCATTCGAGTCGTGTCCAAGTTCATGATCCCGTACATTTTGTTGTTCGGGTTGTATGTTCAATTTCACGGTGACTTCGGGCCCGGTGGTGGATTTCAAGCGGGTGTGATCTTCGCGTCGGCGATCATTTTATATGGCCTCGTGTTTGGTCTTCCGGCTGCCAAGTCAGTCGCGCCGGAATGGTTTGTGGAAAAGTTAATTGCGTTAGGGTTGGTGATCTATGCTGGGACTGGTTTTGCGTGCATCGCGTTGGGTGGAAATTTTTTGGACTACGACGTTTTAGATCACCATGTGTTACCCGGTTTTTTACCGCATGGACAACACCTAGGAATTTTCGTAGTGGAATTGGGCGTGGGCATTACTGTGACATCGGTCATGATCGTAATCTACTATGCGTTTTCGGCGCGGGAGCGTAGAGCATGACACTAGAAATGTTTTTTGGTCTGTTCAATTACTGGATCGTTATCTGTTTGATGATGACCGGGTTTTATATTGTGATCTCGAGCGGGAACTTAATTAAAACTGTGATCGGTCTGAATGTTTTTCAGACGTCGGTATTTTTGTTGTACATTACGATGGGCAAGATCACTGACGCCAACGTGCGGGTGACGGCTCCGATTTTGGAAGGCGGCCATGGTGATGGCCACGCTGCTCATGGCGATGTGTCGCATGTCGGTCATGTTCTGCATGAGCATGTCAACGAGCATGCTCACGATTCGATCGAGCACGTAGCACACGCAGACCTATCGGCGACCGATCATGGGGCGATTGAGCATGCTCATGAGGCGGCCGAAGTGATTTATTCCAATCCACTACCAAGCGTGTTGATGTTGACGGCGATTGTGGTCGGCATTGCAACAACCGCACTGGCGCTGGCACTGATCGTTAGGATTCGCGAAGATTACGGAAGCATCGAGGAAGATGAGATCCTTGAGTTGGACAAGGAGCAGCAGTGATAGAACAACATTTGCCCGTTCTGTTGATTGCGATTCCGCTGGTCGCGGCACCGTTATTGATCTTGATCGGTAATCGCCGGTTGGTTGCGTTTTTGTCGTTGATTGTTGCTTGGGTTGTGTTTGCGATTTCGTTGAGTTTGCTCGGGCGAGTCCTGGCTACCGGGGCGTTCGAATATCAGCTTGGTGGTTGGCCTTCGCCGTACGGGATTGTTTATCGAGTCGATCACTTTAATGCATTTGTGATGCTGTTTGTGTCGGCCTTGGGGGCGTTGGTGTTGACGTACGCACCGCATAGCGTGGCCGCCGAGATTCCCAAGTCAAAACAGTATTTGTTTTACCCTTCTTATCTGCTGTGTTTGACGGGTTTGTTGGGCATGTGTGTGACGGGTGACCTGTTTAACGTATTTGTGTTTTTAGAGATCAGTTCGTTGTCGAGCTACGCGTTGATTTCTCTGGGGAAAACTCGACGGGCTCCGTTGGCTTCGTTCCAGTATTTGATCTTGGGGACGATTGGGGCAACGTTCTTTTTGCTAGGAATTGGTTTGCTGTACCAAATTACGGGTACGCTCAACATGGCCGATATTGCTGAAAAGCTCGCGGCGTCTGACTCCCAGCGGGCCGAATTGGTTGCGTTTGCGTTTATGACAGTTGGGCTGTTCATTAAAATGGCAGTCTTCCCGCTGCATACCTGGCTGCCAAATGCTTACACGTACGCGCCGTCAGTAGTGACGACGTTCATTGCGGCAACATCGACCAAAGTATCCGTCTACGCGTTTGCTCGGATGGTATACACGATTTTCACCCCCAAGTTTGCGTTTGAAACGCTGCCGTTGGATCGAGCGATGGTAGTGTTGGCGTTGATCGGAATTTTTGTTGCCTCGGCTGCGGCGATCTATCAGACGAACATTAAGCGTTTGTTAGCGTATTCTAGCGTCGCACAAATCGGATATATGTTGTTGGGGATTGGTTTGGCAACGGAAGCGGGTGTTGCTGCTGGTGTTGTCCACATGTTCAATCACGCTTTTATTAAAGGTGGATTGTTCATGGTTGTTGGTTGTTTTGCATTGCGAATCGGTTCGGTGCGTTTGGAAGACCTGCGCGGTGCGGCCACGACAATGCCTTGGACTTGCTTTGCATGGGCGGTTGGCGGACTAGGTTTGATTGGCGTGCCGTTGACTGCGGGGTTTGTCAGCAAATGGATGTTGTTAACGGCGACTATGGATGCAGGAAATTTATTAGTCGCGATGCTGATGTTGATCAGTTCCTTATTGGCCGTTGTTTACGTTTGGAAAGTAGTGGAAGCGGTTTACTTTTCCGAACCGTCAGAAAAAGTCAAAGCCGCGAAAGAGGCGCCGTGGGCGATGCTGGTTCCGACTTACATAGTGATTGGTGCGACGGTAGTGTTTGGTTGCTGGACGATGTATTCCGCTGAAATCGCTCAGTTGGCAGCTAAGGCGTTACTGAACGCAAACGGAGTAGTTCAATGATGGCTCCTGAGCAATTGATTTTGATTTCGCTTGCGTTGCCGTTGTTGGCTGTGGGGTTGATTTTCCTGTTTGGGAAGTTTCCTAACATCCGTGACGCTTGTTCAATCGTTGTTTCGGTGGTGCTGTTCGTTGTTACTTGTCAGTTGGCACAAGTGGTTTTCAATGGCTCGCAACCAGAACTGGTAATTGGGGAAATGATTCCCGGATTTGAAATCAGTTTTGCAATCGAACCGCTAGGAATGATCTTTGCGTTGGTTGCATCGGGATTGTGGATTTTGACCACGATCTATGCGATTGGTTATATGCGAGGCCACCACGAGAAGAATCAAACGCGTTTCTTTGCGTGCTTTGCAGCGGCGATTTTCGCTGCGTTGGCGGCGGCCTACGCAGCAAATTTACTGACGCTGTTCGTCGCTTATGAGGTGATGACGATTTCGACTTATCCGCTGGTGACTCACAATGGTGACGAAGAAGCTAAGCAAGGCGGTCGTGTTTATCTAGGGATTTTGATTTCGACATCGATTGCGTTCTTTTTGTTCGCGATCGTTTGGACAGGGCAAATCGCGGGTACGCTTGATTTTGTCCAAGGCGGGATTTTGCAGCAGCCGTTTGCCGATGGAAAGATTTCACCTGCTGGTTTGGCGGCTTTGTTGGCGTTGTTTGCGTTTGGTATTGGCAAGGCGGCATTGATGCCGTTTCATCGTTGGTTGCCAGCGGCGATGGTTGCACCGACTCCGGTGAGTGCTTTGCTGCACGCGGTGGCGGTTGTGAAGGTCGGTGTGTTTTCGATCTTGAAAGTGGTCGTTTATATCTTTGGCATCGATTTGGTTCGCGAAACGACTTTGACCGGTAGCATGAGCGATGTTGGAATTAGCGATTGGTTGTGTTACCTGGCCGCCGCTTCGATTCTGTTGGCATCGTTAGTCGCCATGACAAAAGATAACTTGAAGGCTCGGCTGGCCTATTCCACGATTTCACAGTTGGCTTACATCACGCTAGGAGCCTTGCTGGCTTCGGAGAGCAGTGTTGTCGGTGGTGGAATGCATATCGTGATGCATGCGGTCGGTAAGATCACGCTGTTCTTCTGCGCGGGTGCGATTTACGTGGGGGCTCATAAAAAGAACATTAGCGATATGCGTGGTCTTGGTCGAGCAATGCCGTTAACGTTTGCCGCGTTTTTGGTGGCGAGTATCAGCATCATTGGTTTGCCGCCCGGCGGTGGGTCTTGGAGCAAATGGTTTTTGGCGGTCGGCTGTGTCGAAGCAGATCAGGCCTGGTTGATGGGTGCGTTGATGATCAGTTCACTACTGAATATCGCCTATTTGGTTCCGATCCCGATTCGGGCGTTTATGACTCCCAAAGGAGAAACGCCCCAAAAATGGCATGAGGCTCCGATGATGTGTGTGGTGCCGCTTTGCATCACTGCGGTGGGCAGCGTGGCTTTGATGTTCTTTGCGGACTCGATTTACCACGTGTTATTGCAGATCGTTTAGCCAACAAATGGCCACGGGGCGATGCGGCGTCCAAAAGGCGGGGTTTTTGCCTGCTGGCGAGGTGAAAGTCTCGCCCCGAATTCGCATTCTAAAAAACGCTTCGCTTGGTAAGATATCGGGCTGATTCTTAACTCATTTTTCGATCGATCCCGATCTTAGGCCGAACATGTCCACCGACGTACCTGCAAAAACACACAAGCTTTATATCGAAACCGTTGGCTGCCAGATGAATATGCTGGACAGCGAAATGGTTGTTGCGAGCCTGCGACGTGAAGGCTACGAATTGTCGGACAGTGTCGGCGATGCGGACACGATTTTGTTCAATACGTGTAGTGTACGCGAGCAGGCTGAAAACAAAACCTATAGTGCGCTTGGTCGACTACGCGCCGAAAAGAAAAAACATCCCGAGAAGATCATCGGTGTGATGGGCTGCATGGCTCAGAAAGATCAAAAGTTGATCTTTCAACGGGCACCGTACGTGGACATCGTTGTCGGCCCGGGCCAGCTAAAAGAAATTCCAGGCTTGATTCGAAAAGCCAGACAAGAAGGTGGCCAGCACACCGCCGTTGGACTTGGTCGTCGGGACGGCAAGGTTGCAGACATCAAACGTAGCCACGAGACGTTTGATCCGATGCGTGATCCGACGATGCGTCCCACGCCATTCCAGGCGTTCTTGCGAATTCAAATTGGTTGCGACAAGTTTTGCACCTACTGCATCGTGCCGATGACTCGGGGGCCCGAGCAAGGTCGCGATCCCGACATGATTTTCGACGAAGCTAAACTTTTGGCGGATCAAGGTGCGAAAGAGATCACTCTGTTAGGGCAAACAGTGAATAGTTACCGGCACGTTGGCTTGAACAAAACAACTCGGCTTGCCGATTTGCTTTATAAACTGCATGACATTGACGGATTGGAGCGAATCAAGTTTGTCACGAGTTACCCGAAGGACATGGATTACGAGTTGCTGACTGCCGTTCGTGACCTTGAAAAGTGTTCACCTTATTTACACGTGCCGCTGCAGAGCGGCAACGATGCGGTTTTGAAACGCATGAAACGCGGTTACACGGTCGCTGATTATCGCGACATGATGGCTCGGATTAATGAAACTCTCGGTGATGCTGCCGCTGTTTCAAGTGACTTTATTGTGGGCTTTTCTGGTGAAACAGAAGAGGAGTTTCAAGACACCGTCAAGTTGGTAAAAGAGTGTCGCTTTAAGAATAGCTTTATCTTTAAGTACAGTGAGCGACCGGGAACCAAGTCGGCTGAGCGGATGCCGGATGATGTGCCATTTGAAGTCAAGAAGCGACGCAACAATGAACTGCTGGACGTTCAAAACGAAATTAGCGAACAGGATAACCAAAAGTTCCTCGGTGAAACTGTCAAGGTTCTGGTCGAAGGGCCTAGTAAGCGTTCGGATGCGAAAGTTAACGAACGGCCTGAGGTTGATAGCGACGGAAACGGTTTGGTGCAATTGACGGGGCGCACACATTGCGATCGCATTGTTGTGTTCGATGGAACCCAGCGTTTGGTTGGTCAGACGATTCCAGTTGGAATTTTTGAAATCGCCGCCCATACGTTGATCGGGACTGTGATCACCGACAATGCTTCGACAGGGCAGTCGGTGACGCTGATGGGCTAAACGAATCGCCTATTTGTAAATTCGTTGTGTTTCATAGTCGGCTCACGTCGTGAGTGAATCCTTGGTAGTAGATGAGGTCACGAACCCATTTCTGTTCGAACGCGCCGAATCAGTTTTTTTGAAAAGAGTAAGTCATGAACGCCAACGAAGCGATCAAATCTGCATTGGCTACTGCCGAAATGATTTCGATGGCCTATCTCGAAGATTTGACTGACGAAGAAATGATGGTTCGTCCGCTTGATGGCTGCAATCATATTAAGTGGCAAGTCGGCCACTTGATCGCGTCAGAACACAAGATGATTAACAGTTGTTGTCCCGGTGCATTGCCTAAGTTGCCGGTGGGGTTTGCTGAGCGATATGCATCGGAGCACAGCATGAACGACGACAGTTCAGCTTTCGATTCCAAATCCGATCTGTTAGCGTTGTACCAACAGCAGCGATCTGGAACATTGGAGACTTTGGCGGGGCTTTCGGAAGAACAGCTAGACACTGAATCACATGAATCGATTCAGTCTTATGCTCCTACGGTTGGCGCGGCTTTTATTATGCAAGACACGCACTGGATGATGCACGCAGGACAGTGGGCTGTGCTACGACGCAAGCTTGGCCGTGAGCCGCTTTTCTAAAAGTGATTGGTGTTGGGCTTGTACTAACTGAGCCAAATTGCGTGAGGATGACTGAAATACTATGTTGTTATCAGTTTCTTATGATAGAAAATTGACTGAAGTATACAAATATAGGCGTAAAGAAATTGCCGATGTTAATTGTTTGATTGCGAACGTTTTAATTGATATTCTAAAGCGATCAAACACAGGCTGTCGGAAATTGACTGTGATCAAGATTTCGGTTTTGAAGCACGAGTAGTAAAAAGGCAGTTGCAACAGAATCAAAGTTACTCGCCACAAATTTTTAACAAACTGTTTTACCTTTAGTCGCAAAACGAATTGCGTAATTTTCGACCCAACTTACTAGGCCTCACTATGTATCGTCTGTTGTTTTGTGTGACTTTTCTTTTTAGTTGCAGTAACGGCTTCCAACGCAATCGCTCAGGTTGATCAACCGCCTGCCGGCTACACCGATAAAGACTACCGGCGCGACCAAAATGGTTTTATACGAAAATACGTTATCGAACCCTATGAAGAACACACGAAAGACCAAGGTCAGGTTCGCGAAAAAGTACTTAGGTACCTTGAAGCATACAGTACTTATCGATCCCAGAATGCCACCGACAGAACTACCCTAATTAAGCTGGAGAAAGAGGCTCGAAAAGCTGGCAGCCAAGATCCTCAGTTTTTGGCTCATGGTTGCTATAGTATGCTCGAACATAAAAATTCCTTTATGCGAACGTCTAACACCGCTCTCGCCAAGTTGAAGAGGTCGCCGCGTTCGGCAATGAACCAGCGGCTGCTATGAGTGAGTGAACGCTATTTTG
>CAZHCH010000129.1:0-2216 GCA_964530985.1 uncultured Pirellulaceae bacterium
ACCATTATTAATCAAAGCCCATGCCCTTCGCCGCTCAACACCTCAAAGCGGGCCGACTTCATTTAATGAAGTCGGATCCGACGATGAAAAAGATCATCAAGCTGGTTGGCCCCTTCACTGCTAAAACGAAATCGGATCGATTTGGTGCATTGGTAGATGCGATCATTGGTCAGCAAATTTCACTCGCGGCCGCGGCTACGATCAAAGGGAGATTGTTAGATCATCTGAATAATGGGAAAGGCCGTTTTTGTATTGACAAGTTGATGGCGCAAGATGTTGACAGCCTACGGGAGATTGGAGCGTCTCGCCAGAAAGCGACTTACCTGTTGGATTTGGCTGACAAAGTTCAATCAGAAGTAGTGAACCTCAAAAAAATTGGTCGCCGCGACAACGAAGCCGTGATTGCCGAGCTAACTCAAGTCAAAGGCATTGGCGTGTGGACGGCGCAGATGTTTTTGATTTTCTCACTGGGACGGCTGAACGTTTTTCCGGTCGATGATTTGGGGATCAAGAACGGTATCCAGAAGTTCTACGAATTGGACGAACGGCCGACGGTCGAACAAATGCGTGAGATCGGCGAGCCTTGGGCGCCGTATGAGTCGATGGCCAGTTGGTATCTCTGGCAGGGGTTGGCGATCGAGTGATCGTGATCCGGGAAGACGGTCAGCGGTTGTGAAAATCTATTTTGGGTTTCTACAGAATCGGCCAGTGATGATTGTTTTTTTCGGCCAGCACATGGACAGGCCGGAGGCAACTGTCGCCACCTCTTTGGCGCATGAAAATACCCGCGAAAGTTTCGCGGGTTATGGGATAGCTTTAGAAGTCTGGCTTCGCTTTGTGCTTAAGCAGATGCTTTAGGCTTTAGCGGCTTTGATGGCACGTTGAAGACGTGACTTCTGGCGTCCAGCAGCATTCTTGTGAATGATGCCTTTGGCTCCGGCGCGATCCAATTTCTTGGCGGCCAGTTTATACTCGGTTTCAGCCTTTTCGACTTCGCCAGCTTGAGCAGCGGACAAGACTTTCTTAAGCTGGGTTTTCACAGCTGTCTTGATGGCTTTGTTACGAGCTTGGCGAACTTTGTTTTGACGTAGGCGTTTAGACGCACTTGAGGAGTTTGGCATTTTGCTTCGGCAGAAATTGGTTACATCGAATATTTTCAGGTTCAACAATATGTCGGTTTCTCGTTATTTTGTCTACTGCTAAACCCGCCAGAATACGGACGTTTTCCCTGAAAAATAAGGTTGTTGTGCCCCGTCTACCAACCGTTGCTACCAATTTAGCCCCGTTATCATGAAACCAGCCAATTCTAGCTCAGCTACACCGCCCAACTACCTCGCCGGAAAAACCGTGCTGGTAACTCGTGCTGCCGGGCAATCGGCCGATTTGGTGCAACGAATCGAGGCCGTTGGTGGCCGAGCGATCGTCCATCCGGTGATTGAGATTCGCCCGGCGGAGGACTTGGCGGCTCTGGATGGGGCGATCAGCGGATTGGGGCAATTCGACATGCTGGTTTTCACCAGCCGAAATGGCGTGCAGTTTTTTAAAGACCGCATGGATGTGGCCAAATCCAGTCTGCCACCGCATATTCAGATCGCTGCGATCGGATCGTCAACGGCTCAACTGGTTCACGATCTGTGGCAGGTCAAGTCAGCGGTGCCGGCTAGTTCTGACAGTTCGTCACTGGCTAAATTTTTAATTGATGAATTTCGTGATCAAAAAATGCTGCTAATTCGTGGCGACCGTGGAAGTGATGTTTTGGGCCAGCAACTTAGCAAACAATTAGTCGATTTCGAATCAGTGGTCGCCTATCGCAGTGTCGACACAACCGACGTGCCGCCTTGGCTGGTTGAGATGTTTGAATTGGGCCAGATCGGCTGGGTGACCGCCACCAGTTCTGCGATCGGCAAATCAGCCGTGAATTTGTTCAGCAATTGGCTTGTTCGTAAAGGTTCGGATGGGGCAGGTGAAGATCTCGGAAACGAACATCGATATGCGAAATTAGTTTCGATCAGCCCCACGACTTCTGCTGCCATTGAATCGGTCGGTGGTAATGTTGATGCTGAGGCAACCGAGTTTAATTTGGACGGATTGGTCGCAGCGATGAAGTCTAGCTAAAAGATAATGCTACTCGATTGAGTTTTCAGAAAACGAAAACGTGAGAAGCAGCCCATCTCTACTAGCTCCTTTCTCCTCGTGAATTCGGGGCACGTTTGATG
>CAZHCH010000129.1:2316-7639 GCA_964530985.1 uncultured Pirellulaceae bacterium
GCCTATCGGCATCCGAGTTCTACGACTTGACGCGTTCGACATAATCGCCAGTTCGCGTGTCGATCTTAATCAGTTCGCCTTCATTGACAAAAATTGGCGTTTGGAACTCGCCGCCGGTTTCAACCGTCACGGGTTTGCGGACGTTGGTTGACGTGTCGCCTTTTGCACCAGGTTCGCAGTAAGTTACTTTCAGCACGACGTGGTTAGGTGGCGTCATGATGATCGGGTTGCCGCCAAAGAACGTCATCTGGCAGTCCATGTTGTCTTTTAGATAACGCCAGTCGTCACCAATTTGTTCAGCCGACAGTTCGTGCTGTTCGAAGGTGACCTTGTCCATGAACACGAACGTGTCGCCTTGCTTATACAGGAACTGGACATCGGTTTCCATGATGTCAGCTTCTTCGAGCGTATCGTTGCCTTTGTAGGTTCGGTCGAGCGTGGTGCCGCGGAGCAAGTTTTTCATTTTGCAAATGTACAGCGCACTGCCTTTACCCGGTTTTTTGAATTCCATACTCGTCATGATGTATGGCTCGTTATTGATCTGGACTTTCAGACCTTTGCGAAAGTCGCCTGCCTTAACTGTACCCACGTTTGTTTACCTATTAGAAATTTTTTACTTTTGTTTTGATTGAATGCTACCACCCGACAACGATTCACTGTCGAAATCAATTCGCGGTCGAAGTCAATTCGCGGTCGAAATCGCGAACGCAATTCTAGCTTAGTGGAAGTTTTGCCGAAAACGGCTATCCTTTAGCAATGGAGATTTTAACCGCTCAATTCGATCCTGTCCGCGCCGCTTCTGGTTCTTGGCAGCAGCAAATGAAGTGGGCGATCCGCGACAGCCAAGCGTTGCGTCGAGCGGTCGGTTTGCCTGAATCCTCGGAAATTCAGCCTAAAGCGGCCTCCCAGTTTCCTGTTTTTGCTCCCCTGCCCTTCGTCAGCCGGATTAAAGCCGGTGATATTAATGATCCGTTACTAAAGCAAATTTTGCCAGTCGTCGCCGAAGACGACCAGCTTTCGGGTTTTCAAAACGACCCGTTGCAAGAAGCCGAAGCAACGTTGACGCCCGGTTTACTGAAAAAATATCAAAATCGCGTCCTGTTGATCACCACCGGTGCCTGTGCGATTCATTGCCGTTACTGTTTCCGGCGAGAGTTTCCTTACAGCCAGTCGCCAACGTCGCCGCAGCAATGGAGGCCGGCGATCGAAAAAATCCAATCCGATCCCGATGTCGACGAAGTTATCCTTAGCGGTGGAGACCCGCTAACCATCGTTGACGAAAACTTGATCGCGTTGATTGACCAGTTGGAAGCAATCCCGCACATCAAGCGACTTCGGTTTCATACTCGGCTGCCAATCATGATCCCGCAGCGGGTGACGAATCGCTTAACGGAGCGTTTGCAGCGGTTCGATGGTCAAGTGTTGATGGTGATTCACTGCAATCACGCGAACGAAATCGATGGTCCTGTATCGGCGGCGATTGCTGATTTGAAAACGGCGGGTGTCACGCTGTTGAACCAATCCGTTTTGCTAAACGGCGTTAACGACAACGCCGATGCGTTGATCGGGCTGAGTAACCGTTTGTTGGAGGTTGGTGTCTTGCCTTATTACTTGCATCAGCTCGATCGAGTGAACGGCGTTGGGCACTTCGAAGTTTCGCGTGAACGAGGGATTCAGTTGATCGCACAGATGCGAAAAAAACTTTCCGGCTACGGCGTGCCTCGGTATGTGAAAGAAGAACCCGGCGAGCCCAACAAAACCGTCTGGGCGTAGGCAGTCGCCTTTTTCACAGCACTCATTAGACCTCACGTACGTGAGTGGCAGTCACAGCACGAATCGCATCAATCAGTGGTTTCGATCTTCGTTGTTTTGATCGCGGGTTGTTGTTGGCTCAAACAATGAAATGATCCTAAGCCGACCGATAGATTGCGACTCGGCAGCCCCACGACATATCGATCGGGGAACAGCGGCGTTAAGATTTGCATCGCTTGGGCATCTTCGGGGCAACCAAACTGTGGCACCACGACCAGATCGTTGGTAATCAAAAAATTGCAGTAGCTGGCCGGTAGCCGTCGTCCGCAAAAATGGATCGGCTGTTTGGGAACCGGCAACGCATGCAACTCGAAATCATCGTCGATAGCCGCGAGTCCAGTTTGAAGAGCGGTCAGATTTTCCGTAAACCGATCGTACTGGTCGTCGTCGCTGTCGCAGGAAGCGTAAACGAGTGTTTTCGCGGACGTAAAGCGAGCCAACTGGTCGATGTGCCCGTCGGTATCGTCTCCCGCGATCGCATCGCCGGGCAGCCAGATCGTTTTTTCGGCGCCCAAGTATTTCTCAAAAGCCGCTTCAAATCGTTGTTGTAGCTCGGTGGAATCAGACGAATTTCGGTTGGGATCCAGGGCACAAGAAAGCGTTGACAGGATGATCCCCTGCCCGTTGGCCTCGATCGCGCCTCCCTCAAAGCACAACTCTGGCCGTAGCGTTTGGATGGTCATTCCTTTGGCAATTTTGCTGGCCACCTGCTGGTCGTCGTCGAACGGTGGGTACTTGCCGCCCCAAGCGTTATAGTCCCAGTCGATCGCGACCAATTCGTCGCTATCGGATACAACAAACGTGGGCGCGTAGTCACGCGCCCAAGCGTCATTGGTGGGGATGTTGATAAAGCCAACGTTGCGAATGTCGGGCTGAATTAGTCTTTGATAAGCTTCGTCTAGGCTCGATTGATTCACGATCACTCGCACCGTCACGACTTCGGCCAGCGAATGGACAAGAGCACAAAACTCAATCTGTGCGGCCAGTAAATTGTCCGGCCACGTTTCTTGATTGTCAGGCCAGGTTAGCCAGACCGCAGCTTGGGGTTCCCACTCGGCAGGCAGACGGTACTTGGTTGAGTGCATCTAGTTGGCACTCCAGCGATCGGTTAGTCCCGTGTAAGCGTCGATGCGTCGATCGCGAAAGAAAGGCCAGTGCGTGCGAGCCGTTTCAATCAGGCTCAGGTCACAATCCGCTTGGATCGTTTCGCTGTTCAAGCCCGCTTGAGCAATCACGCAACCATACGGGTCGGCCACAAACGACGCCCCCCAGAATTCGATGTTTTGTTCGATTCCAACTCGGTTGGTTGCCACGACATACACTCCGTTGGCGATTGCGTGAGAACGCATCATCGTTTGCCAAGCGTCCACTTGAGCAGCGCCGAATTGTTCTTTTTCAGGCGCCTGCCAACCGATCGCGGTAGGGTAAACCAGAATTTCTGCGCCTTGCATCGCCGTCAGCCGCGCCGCTTCGGGAAACCACTGGTCCCAGCAAACACACACGCCTACGTTACCAACAGACGTTTGAAAGCTCTTAAAACCCAAATCGCCCGGCGTGAAGTAAAACTTCTCGTAGAAATACGGGTCGTCGGGGATGTGCATTTTTCGGTAGGTACCCAAAATCGAACCGTCGGACTCGATCACGACCGCCGTATTATGAAACACGCCAGCAGTGCGGCGTTCAAATACGCTAGCGACAATCACGACTTTTTGTTGTTTAGCGACTTGGCAAATTCGATCGGTCGTTGGGCCAGGGATTTGTTCGGCGATTTCAAACTGGGTATGGTCTTCAGTTTGGCAAAAATAGCGAGAACTGAAAAGTTCTTGCAAGCAAATCAGGTTTGCCCCCGCCTGAGCCGCCGTTTCGATCTGCTGAATCGTGGCTTCAATATTATCGGAAATGTCGCCAGAACAGGGTTGCTGAATCGCGGCGATCGAGATGTTTTTATTTTTGTTCATAAGTGTGGTTTCTAACGCGAGACGTCAGTGATAGTCTACCAGAACACGATTGTTCGTCATGCGGCGAAGCGTGCATTTCTCAGACGGTTATTTTTAGTCAATCTGTATGTTAAAGAAACCTCGCCACGGCTTGTTTATTACCGGAACCGACACCGAAGTTGGCAAAACGTTTGTTGGATCGTTGATTGTCAAACAACTATCTGCCGCAGGGCATCGTGTTGGTGTTTATAAACCAGTTGCCAGCGACTGTGTTTCCGATGGAAGGGAAATGGTTTCTGAGGACGCCGTGCACCTCTGGCAAGCGGCCGGTCGTCCACTGTCCTTGGAGGCAGTCTGCCCACAACGTTTTGAAGCACCGCTGGCGCCTCACTTGTCCGCTGCGAAATCTGGACACGTGCTGGATGCGAGTTTGTTGCGAACGGGCATTGAGGTTTGGGCGGATGAGTGTGATGTGATTATTGTGGAAGGTGCTGGAGGTTTAATGTCGCCCGTTGGTGATGACGAATTTATTGCCGACTTAGCACTTGAGTTTGGTTACCCGGCTGTTGTTGTGGTGCCCAACGTGATCGGTGCAATTAACCAAACGTTGCAAACCTTGATTACCGCATCGTGCTTCCGAGAAGGAATCCCGGTCGCGGGAGTGGTGCTGAACGATGCACGTTCATTCGACGCAGATATTAGTATGGAGTCCAATCGCGAAGAAATCGCCAAACGGTCGGCGCGTCCGATGTTGACTCGCCTGCGATACGAGCAAGAAGAGTTCGACGACCAGATCGATTGGATGCAAGTGATCAAGGATTCACAGCCGATTTAAATAACGAGGCGTTCTCGATCACTTTTAGTCGCCGGTTAGAAAACAACGATTGAGTGACTGAGTCGTTCGTAGCCACTCGTTTTGTTCTAGTCGGTCTCACCTGAGCCGTTTAGGCGATAGCCTCGGTTGCACAGTGGAAACTGAGAAAAAGAACCGCGGATAAACGCTAATGGACGCGGATGAAATCTGGGAATCTGAGATTCGCGTTAATTTGCGTCCATTCGCGGTTAAAAAAGCAGAAATCAACGTCGTCATCAAAATTAGAATCCGCCAATATGAAAAATGAAATTCTCTCGTTGCTCCGCTGTCCCGTTTCTCAGTCCTCGTTGGCGGTCGCTGATGCCGATCTGGTTGCAGAGTTAAATCAAAAAATCGAAGCGGGCGAGTTGACCAATCGGCTTGGTCAGGCGATCGATTTGCCGCTTGAATCTGGTTTGGTAAACGAAGGCCGAACGCTGTTGTTTGCGGTGCGCGGCGAGATCATGGTACTGGTTGCGGATCAAGCGATCGAGTTGAGTCCGTCGGCGAGTTAAAAGTCGCATGTGGTCCACTCAAAGCATCATAGCCCCGCCGCACAGTTTAATAAATGACCAGCCAGAAAGCGTCGGCGTAGAGTGGCGTACGCTTCCAGTTTGCGGTTCCCCTTAAATGCAAATTCGCAGAAGAACCAAAACCAATTCTTCTATCACTTATCCGCCTGGTTGTGTCTTCGCCGAGCAAAACTGCCACTTGTTCTTCG
>CAZHCH010000130.1:0-7438 GCA_964530985.1 uncultured Pirellulaceae bacterium
GACGTAATCGATCCAAAACGTGAGTCATCGGAAAAACTCAAGGTGATTTATACCGGCCGGATCATTCAAGAACAAAAACGAATCATGGATTTTGTCGATGTCGTCAACCGGCTGGCCGCGCATTCGAATCGATTCGAGTTTTCGTTTGTCGGCGATGGCGACGAAATGAATGACTTCTGGCAGCAAATGCAACCGCATATCAATTCCGGGATGGTCAAGATTCTTGGTCGAGCCCAACCGTCGCAGATCCCGAGCTTGCTGCGGGAGGCTCACGTGTTTGCTTTGACATCGGAGTTTGAGGGATTGCCGTTATCGTTGCTCGAATCGTTGTCGGCTGGGTTAGTGCCTCTGGTCACTGAAATCAAAAGTGGGATCACCGAGATTTTGACACATGAAGAAAACGCGATGCTTTCACCTGTGGGCGACATCGATACGATGGTGGCCAACTTGATGAAGCTCGCCAACGATTCCGAGTTGTTCGAGCGATTAAGCAAGGCTGCTAGGCAGACCCTATTTGATAAAAAACTGGTTGCAGGCGACATGGCGAACCAGTACGCCGAGATTCTTGACAGGATGTTCAACGAGATGGAGACGCCAAAAGAGTCGGATTTGTCGAAGTTGATTCATTGCCCTCATATTGAACGCATGCTTAACGTTGCGTAGTCGGATCCATAAGTTTCGAACTGCAGTACTAGCCAATTCCTTTAGATAGTCACCCTGCGATGTCCAAAAAACTTGTCATTCTGCTCTCCCGCCAACGAAGCGGCACCAATGCGTTGCGATCTGTTTTGGAGTCGCACCCGAAGATTCATTGTTTCAATGAGATCATGAGTTATTCGGAGGCTGATCTGGCCCGCAACGATAGTTTCATTTCGTTTGCAAAAAATCAATGTGGTAATCGATATGATGATCCTGATAATCACTTGTCGATTTTTAAAGAATTCATGCATGAGTTGCACGGGATGCATGATAAAGAAGTTACCGTCATCGATCTGAAGTACAACAGCATGCATCACGTTTCGGCTCAGTGGGCTGATTTGCATGAGCGACCGCTTTTTACTTGGTTTCAGACGGCACATATTCCTGTCATTCGTTTACGCCGTAACAATTATTTAAGAGTTTTGTTGTCGCTTCAAATCGCAAACCTCAGGCAGCAATGGCTCGATATTGCAGTTGATGGCAAACCTGAAACTTTGAACGTGGTCGTGCCCAACGAAAATGGCGATATGAAATACCTATTGCACCGGCTTAGGGGGCTTCAATTAGAGGATGATATTGTCGACTCGACTTTTGGTAGCTATGACTACTTCTGCCAAGTTGCTTATTCAGAGATGTTTCCAAAGCTTGGTTGCGCAATGCACCAAGACGTGCTGCAACGAGTGAGTGACTTTTTGGAAATCGATTGTGACTTTAACCCGACGCCTTGGAGTTCCAAGTCTGTGCCTCGCCCGCTGTGGGAAGTCATCACCAATTGGCAGCAGGTCAAGGGTGTTCTGCAGGGTACCGAGTTTGAGCATTTTTTAGGTGATGAACTCATGTTTCAGAGCGGACACTCTCAAGATTCAATTACCGAACCCACTGTCGCATTTTCTACAGCGGCTGATCTGTTGGCAAAAGTATCAAGCCAATAATTCCTGCCAACTCAAAGGTGTCATTGGTCCATCATTGGTTAACGAAAAAAGCGGCCTGTGATGTTCATCACAGGCCGCTTTTTGGGGAGCGTCGCTGGGATCAGGATTTAACCCAGTGACATGTTTCGCATCCTTGCCGCTTCAAAATTTGAAACAAGAGTTTCAGGTGTGTCATCTAAAGTGACGGAGGCGTCGCCAGCGGACCAAAATTTCCGGTGTTAGGTGTCCCAACACTGCGAGTTCCCGATCCAACCACTGGGCCTGGTTGCGGTGCAAATTGGCTTGAAAGGCCGTTTGGCTGTAGAGCTGGAGTACCGTAGAGTGGTTGAATTTGTGGGGCATTGAATTGGCCGCTGCTGAAAGCTTGTGTGCCGCTGCCGCTGCTGATGCCGCCGCCGATGCAATTTTCACATGGTGGGTGCAGTTGTCCAGCTGGTGTATTGCAGGTATCGCAACTATCGCCTTGAAACCAAGATCTGACGGTTGTACGAACTGGTTGGCCTTGCAAAATATTTGTGCCGAACAATCCAGTGCCAGAGTTGCAGCCGCAATCAGACGCACAGCCACTAAACAGAAGGGCGGTAACTAAAAGGATTAAAGTAAGTGAGAAACGTTGTGTGGACTTCATGGGGGGACCATCCAAGCTGCAATAGTGTTTTGGTGAAGGCGTTCGCAAGTAATGCATTTGCCAAGCCGAAGAAACGTACAGCGCTGTCAGTGTGGTGCAAGCAAAACGTTTCGATTTTTTTCGTTGCTTAGACGCCATTTTGGCAAACTTTACGGCCTCTATCAATTTAACTAATTTCACCTAACAGTTCTGTTGCCGAAACACTGCCGTAATCAACAGTATATCCGGCTGTGGCAGTTCAGACGAAGTTTATGATTTAAGCTACCGATCCTAGTGGAGCGGCATGAGTCATTCCGCTGGTATAGAGATTGGGAATATAAAATGGGAATTAAATAGCACGCCTAGGCTCGATGAGATCTTTTTCAGCAAGTTTAACAATACATTTACCCTTCCAGCATGCCGCCGTAGTCGGTGTTGTAACGCTGTTTCTGCTAGTTGCGCTGCCTCTGCTTAGCCATTCGGCCAACGCACAGCCGATGCTTTCAACCACGTCGCCCGTATTAGTAGATAGCCATTCGGCGGACGTTGTGATTCGAACGCCAGAGCAAATGCTTACTAGGCCACTTCGTTCAATTGTGGACGTGGTGCGAGGCGAACAATCGATCCGAACGCAAGATGGGATTGGGTTTCGCGTAGTCAATGTTCGGTCTCAAGATGAAATCTGGCTAGTGTCTGCTCGGCAGCAAAACCAGTGTGGGTTAAGCCTGCAGCGTTTGGTTGATGGCCAATGGGTGGCGGCGAACATGGCCGAGCTAACTGAATCACATGCAGTAGATTCGCAAAAGTCGAGCGTAGTCTACGTTCACGGCAATCGCACAGATGACAGGTATGCTCGCTCGCGAGGTCTGCAGTTCTACGAAAATATTTTCAACAGCGAATCGTGTTCAGGCCCCGTTCGGTTTGTGATATTTGCTTGGCGCGCCGAACGTGAAAAAATTCGCCTGTCGTCAGATTTCAATGTCAAGCTCCAACGATCGGTCGATTTAGGCTGTGCTTTCGCCAATTTCTTGAATGAGTTCAACGATCGACAAATGGTTTTGGTTGGTTTTAGTTTGGGAGGCCAAGTCGTTCTCAGTGGCTTAGCTCAATTACATGCTCAGGGGCAATTCTCAAGCTACCATGCTGGTAAGTTTCAAGTTGCACTTATTACACCTGCTTTGAAAGCCAGTGACGCCTTGAATAGTGTCGCTCCATTGCCGCTAAATCCTGCAGCTGCAAAAACAGTTGTGTTTGTCAATCGAAAAGACAATGCGATTCGAGCTGCAAAGTTAATCGCAAAAGCTACTTCCGAGCAACCAGCGGTTACACTAGAACAAATCGCCAGTCAGCCCGTCTGCGAAATGATAAACCCCGTTTTCATCGAAGATATCACGGCGGAAACGACTGGCTGTCATTCGATCGTTAAATATTCCGCACGGTCGTCTCGCATTAAAACCGTTCTCAAAGAAATGGCTGACGAGGCCCGGGGCATGAGCATTGAATCCATGAGCGGTTTTCAATATAGCGACTAATCCCTGCTCTTCTAAGATGATAGTGGTGGTTAGTAGTTGTAGAGGTTTGTAACGGCAGCATTGCTATGAAAGGCAGGTGTATTGCCTGGCTTTACCGAAAACAAAACGACCTATCAAACCAACAGCTCGATAACTCCTCAACGGGCGGATTTTCTTTGGGCCAGCAATTGAAGTGGAGCCATAAAAAACTCCATTCGAGCAACTACGATCCAACTTTCTCTCGGTATTCTTTGTTATTAGCTTCGTAGTATTTTCCATACGTACCACCATAGTGCGAATAACTCCCGTATTGGTAACCGTATTCGCTATAGTGCTGGTTGTCATCCAAGCTATTAACAATAATTCCGATCCAAGTTGCCCCAACGCGATCCAATGACTCCTTCGCTTTTTGAGCCGAAAGCTTCACTCCCTTACAAATACGAGTAACCATGTAGACGCCATCCGCAAACGAAGCGATCGTGGCAGCATCAGCAACCGGTAATACTGGAGGGGCGTCGATCAGCACAAAATCAAATTGATTCCGCAACGTTTCGATCAAGTTTCGGAAGATCTCCGACGTCACCACCTCACCTGGGTTTTTCGGCCGCCCGCCCGTTGTCAACAGAAACAAGCCTTCTTGCAATTCAGATTCCTCAATCGCATCGGTTAGCTCGACTTTTCCAGCGAATACGTCCAGTATTCCTGGACTGAGATCTACGCCAAAATACTGATCAACACGTGGACGCCTAAAGTCGGCATCGATCAATACCACTCGCTTACCAGCTTGAGCGATCGATACAGCCAAATTGCCAATCGTCGTCGACTTTCCATCACCAGCAGACGGGCTGGTGAACAGTATTGTTTTTAAATCGTGGGCACTAGACTGAAAAAATAATCCAGTACGAATGTCCCGAATAGCTTCCGCCGCCGTTGAAGCAGGGCTGTGAACGGATACCAGACACGGACTTCCCCTAGATGGCTTAATTGCACTAGTATCGATGCGTGGCACCTTGCCGACCACGGGCAGTTGCAGACGTTCAACGATTTCGTGCGGACTGCGGAAAGCCAACTCACTAACGTCGATCAGAACAGCCAAACCCAATCCCAACATCGTTGCCAGCAGGACTGCTTGGGCAACCAGCTTAGGCAGCGACGGAGCAATCTGGACACCGAGTTTCGGCTCATCCAGCACACGGACCTTGGTCATTGTATAGTTGTTTGCCAGCACATTGATTTCGGACAAACGATCCATAATGAGCTCAACGGCTTGTTCTTTACTGTCGATTTGTTGCTGCAGAACATTTAGTCGATTGATATCGTCAGCTGTGTCGTCGAACCGTGTCGACACCTCGGTCAATTGCTCTGAAACGACCTTTAGGTCCGAGTTCAATTTTTCCAGCTCGCGCCCCAGAGCGACTTTATACATTGCAACCCATTCTTCTGCCTGCTTTGGGAAGATATGACTGGCCGTTTCTTCCGTCGAAATCGATGATATTTGGTCTCCTAGTGGCGTCACTTCGTTTTGAATAGCCTTTAATTGGTTGGTGTGAAACGCGATTTGCCGGTTTAGGTTCACGATAGAACTATGGCCACTACCATACCTCGTCGACAGCTCGAAAACCTGAAGTTGCAGTTCGTAGATTTTGTTTCGTATCTCCTGAGCAAACTGTTCCTGTCCAGTCGAACCATTCTCACGGCCATTGCCAACATTCAAGTAGTCGCGAGCTTCTAAAGCGATCACTTTAAATTGAATCAGATCTGGCTTCCCGGTTGATGGATCAGCTTTCAACGACTCAATGATTGAAAGCATGCGAGAACGCAAGCTATGCAGTGAAGCTATGATTGACTTTTTTCTCACTTCCAATTCATTGAATTCCTGTTCAAACGGGTTAATGGCGCGTCCAGATTTGTCGAATAAAATCATGCCTAGGCGACGGCGAATCTCCTCTTTTTCTTCGTCGGCACCATTCTTTTGACTGGAAAGCTGTGCTGCCAAGTTTTCAATCATCGCCACCGTTTGTTCGCTCACATTTTGGCTATCTTGTTCAGTAACTTCTCTAAACGACTCGACTATTCGAGCCAAGATAGTGGGCAACTCACTGGGCACTGGTCCCTCGACCTGAATGGTAATAGCCTCTAACTCCTTGTCGGCAGACACGTCCAGCATATCGTTTTTGAGTGTCTCAACGGGACTTTCCGAATCGATGAATGACTGCATTTCCTGAAACTTGCCTTTTTCGACCGCACCCCCCAAAACTAAATCGCTAAAAATCAGATTTGCATATTTTTGATTTGAGTCGTTGGCAACTCGTACATTGCCTTCAATCAACTCGGGAGGCGCCTGAGTCGACACCATCAACTTGATAGTCGACTCGTAAGTTTTCGCGGTGCTCAGGTATTGTATGAAGCCGATGAATCCGCCAGCCACGGCAAGCAAGATCACCAAGTACTTCCGTCGATGGAGCACGCCCTTTATATCTATTTGCTTTTGGGGGTCTGTCTGCTCAGGCGTCCAGTCATAAGAAATGGGAGCCCTCAAATTGGGTGGGGAGGGGACTGGGACTGAACTAGCTGGAGGAATAAGAGTCATGGAAGGATAATCAAGGGAGTATAAAATATTGTGAAGCTACCAACCGCCCGGCAATGTCAATTATAACGATGCGCAGCAAAGGAATTTCAAGTGGCCTGAGTTGACGAACCACCAATGATTTCCAAAACTAGGTTTTGTTCATAAAAGGGCCGTTGGGGATAAAGCCACAGGCTATTGAGCAAACGCCCATACGTGCAAAACGCGGCAATGCTTAAGTTCACTGGTCCCCGTATTCTATGCCATCGGGGCCTCAATGTAAGTAGTTGGTATTTGGTCAATCGGCGCCTTTTCTAAAAAATAAACGATTCAACTCGAAAGCTGACAACTTCGGTAGTTTTGTATAAACTGGCCACTTTGTCGAATTGCTCTAACTGAGGCCCTTAATTGACCCTGCTGCGCGGATAATCAACCTAGTTTGACCGAGCCCTATGCGTTAGCCAGTGGCGTTCGGCGCGACTGCTGTGTTGAGTCTGCACTGTAGGTGAACCCAGTTGATCGAAAGTGAGCGCTTATGATTCATGACGGCTCGCAATAGACTCCCGATAAAGCCAACGAAAAAAGGCTCGCCTGAAATTTCTTCCAGTCGAGCCGAGTTGGGTAGGGTTGGTTATGGACAGCAAACTGCTCAATGCCCCTTTAGCCGATTAAACGGTTGCCAGTTGTGGCAACTGATCAGCCAGACGCTTACGAGCGACGTGCAAACGACGCTTGATGGTACCCAGCGGAGCGTCAAAGTCGTCAGCCATTTGCAGCAGCGAATGACCGTCAACGTAAAACGCAACCAAAGTGTCACGATCCATGTCGCCCAAGCGATCCAAGCCCTCAGTCAACTGCTCTTTTCGTTCGAATTCAAGTAATTGATCTGATGGTAAATCGTAAGACTCCATCGTCGCTTCAAGCATTTCAGGCTCGACCGAGATCGCCGGACCTCGTCGAACAGCTCGGTTGATCGCCATTCGCACCGTGATCTGACGCAGCCAGCCGATGAAAGCCTCTGGAACTCGCAATTGCTCGATCTTCAGCATCGCTTGAACGAACACGTCTTGGCACAGTTCTTGTGCGTCGGCGTGGTCACGCAAACGTCGCATCGCGATCGCCA
>CAZHCH010000131.1:0-7387 GCA_964530985.1 uncultured Pirellulaceae bacterium
CGACTCGAAATGGTACTGGGCGGATTCTCCGGTCGAGCCACTCGGTTGCTCGCCCGAGCCTTGGCCACTCGCGCCGAAGACTTCTGGCCGCCTATCTACCAAATGCAAGGCATGCAAGTCGGTGGCTTCATGGCGAAATTCACTTTGCCTTCAGCGAAGAAAGAAGCCGATATCCTGCGAACCGACTTGGTAGCGACCACCGAAGTCACCTCGATCCCAGTGGAAGCTTTGGCGCGTCGCTTTGAACGCGGAACCAAACCCGCCTAAATATCGGGCTTTGCCCAAAACAATCAGCGCCATCTATGCTCCCGAAGAAGTAACGTCCTTCAGTAAAGCAGCTGGTGTCTCCTTTAGGTTCAATTCAAAAACTCATATTTCGCTATTCAATTGTTCTTGTACGGAATCACAAGATGAACCCTCAAACGCTAATTCCAACTGGACAGTGGAATGGTTTTTACATCGAAAGCCATCAAGAACAACGAGGCTGGATGCACCAGTATCTCGAATTCAACGACGGGGAACTAAAAGGCGAAGGCACCGACTATGTCGGCCCGTGGACACTAATCGGTATATACGACCTGAACAGCCTCAAATGTCGGTGGGTAAAAACGTACGTCGGCAAGCATGACGTCAACTACCACGGCAACATTAGTAAGACTGGAATCACCGGCCTCTGGGACATCCGCGAATCTCTCACCGGTTCATTTCATATTTGGCCGCAGCACCTAACGGAGTTTGACAGCCTTTACATGCAAGAAGACCTCGACCAGACACCGCTTAGGCAACAACCGCCTTTCAATCTTGACGATCTAGACACCGACGGCCCGTTGTTTGCATGAACCTCGACTGGCTCACAGCCATTGCATCGCCGCGGGCTGCTTCGAGCTCGCCACAAACGCAGTTAAACTTCAGCTTCGGCCCGAAACACATCCTCGTCCAACGCCCCTTCCCATTTAGCCACGGTGCAAGCTACCGCAAGATCGCCCGTCACATTGGTTGCGGTACGCATCATGTCCAAGATTCGGTCGAACGGAAAAATAAATGCGATCACTTTAATGGATTGTTCTGGCGGAATCCCCACCACCTCCATCACCGTCGCCGCCAATAGCAGACCCGCCGAGGGAATTCCGGCGGCGCCGATCGAAACTAAAGTGGCGGTCAGAGCAACCATCAAGTAGCCAGTAAGGCCAACTTCAATGCCGGACGCTTGTGCGGCAAACAAAGCCACCAACCCCAAATAAATAGCAGTACCGTCCATGTTGATGGTTGCGCCCAGTGGCAACACTGATCCGGCCACCGATTTTTCGACGCCCAAATTGGTTTCGGCACAGGAAATCGAAACTGGCAATGTCCCGCTAGACGAAGCGGTCGAATAAGCCACGCCTTGGGCATCCGCAATCCCACGAAAAAACTGCTTCAGCGGCAGACGAAGCATCCCTTTAATGATCAACCCACCGTAAACAAAAACGATTTGAAGCAAACAACACGCATACAACGCAAAGGCAAGCCAAAACAAATTGTACAAAATCTCAACGCCTTGCTTACACATCACCCACGCCATCAACGCAGCGACACCGTAGGGCGCAAGCTCCATCACCATAACAGTGATTTTCAAAACCACATCTGCTGCCGCATCAAAAAACTTACGCACTGGGTCTGCTGGCGGTCCGACCAACAATATTCCCACGCCAACCATGATCGCAAAAAAGATCGTTGGCAAAACTTGCCCCTGTGCCAACGCATCAAAAGGGTTTTCTGGAATGATCGCCAACAGTCGGTCGACCAGGCCACCAGCACTATTGGCCGAGTCCATTTTTCCTTCGACCGCGATAACAGCATTTGAGTCGGCGGTGTCATAAATAACGCCAGCACCCGGTTGCACGATTGCTCCCATTGCCAACCCCAGCGAAACGGCAAAGAACGTCGTCACCAAATACAAAGCCATGGTCCGAGCACCTAACGTACCGAGCTTTTTTGGGTCCCCCATTGCCGTAACGCCCGCGACCAATGTCGTTGCAATCAGCGGAACGATTAACATTTTGATCAACCGCACGAACGCCTGACCCACTGGGTAGATATAAGACTCGCCAATATCGGCGGCCACAGCAGGCTCCAGCCCAATCCCATATCGAATCACCGCCCCAACCAACAAGCCAACCGTGAGTCCGATCAGAACTCGTTTCCAGAGGGTGATTGAATGCCATGCTTGAATCATAATTTTGGCCTTGTGTCGGAGAGCTTCGAACCGGCTTTGAGCTTAGCCCCAATCTAAAATGGAACTAGGGCACGGCAGCAATATTTTGTTGGTTTTGCGAACCATTAAAGCTACGATTCGCAATAAAGTTAGACGTCAATTACCAATTGGTCACTGGCGACTTCTATTTTGGAAAAAATACTTTTTACAGAATCCAAGTCTAATGGCTGCGAGCTTTCATTCAATGGATTGATGTGCACCAAAAACAAACGCTCCGCTTTTGCCGCAGCAGCAACCTTTGCGACTGGCGTTAGACAACTGTGGCCTGTCAGCGTCGCCCGGTCCTCCCAACCGTCAGGGAAATAGCATTCGTGCAATAGCGTTTGGACCCCGGTAATTGCAGGCACGTAACTGGCGTCTTCCACAGCAACCGTGTCAGTAACGTAGGCCATGGAGCGATCTTCAAAATCGATTCGGAACGCATGAGCGCCGCCGGGATGATCTACTTCTATCGCCGACAGCTGTTGGCCGCTAGGCAACTGGGTGATCGGCTCTAAAGGTCGAATCTCAAAATTTGGTTTGACAGGAAAAAGATCTGAATGAAACAAAGCCTCCTCAATCGCCTCGATTTTTTCCTCCGCGACATGAACTGTCACTCGACTAACATCTTTTTCCCACAGCACGTCATACAAAAACGTCAAACCAACGCAGTGGTCCAAGTGAACGTGCGATAAAAAAATATCCAAATGATCAGTCTGGATCAAATCACGTGCTCGAAAGATCCCGGTGCCAGCGTCCAAGATTACGCCAATTTCGGGGAGCATCATACATGCCGTTTGACGCTGGCTATTGGGGTGATAACCCGTAGTACCGAGGAAATGAAGTTTCACGATGGTTGTAAGGCAGAGAGAGTGATTTAGTTAAAGGAAGTCGATGTTTGAAAATACGGATGTAAGCTGGTAGCCGAAGTCGTTTTCTTCAAATTATAAATATTAATGTGAGCCGTTTTGGCGATAGCCACGATTTAATTGCTGATGAACCGGTGGCTATCGCCAAACCGGCTAATAAAGCGACAGCCTCTGGCGAATTCGACTACGGTAAAACTCAATCTGAACAGACCACTATTCCCCAGATGCTAGTTAAACAAATTGCCAATGCCCTTTAATAATTCTTGCGGGTCAGGCTTTGGCAAAGTTCCTTGCTGCTGACCGGGCGCCAACTGACCAGGTATCAAATTTGGCAATAAACCTCCACCGCCCTCGCCGCCGATACCCAGTTTGTCCAAGTTCAAATTTTTGTTCAATCCGTCTTGCAGTTTATTGAAACCACCATTCAGTTTCTCGTTTATCTTCTGTTGGTACTCGTTAATCTTAGGAGTCAATTTTTCTTGTACAGCACTTTGAGCTGCAGCTGATGCCGTCTTGCGGAGCAAGTCTTGCGCGAGCTGATTTACCATCGCCTTATCAACCTGAGGTCTGGTAACCGTCCCGCCAATCGGCAAGGTTATCGTTTGGCCCTTTAGTCCGACTAAATACTTATTGCCGTCGATCCAATCATCATCGATTGGAATGACTGCATTCATCTGCAACACCTGATCAAAACCAACGCTGCCACTGGTACGAATGGTCAGTTCTTTATGCGAGAATTCTAATTGCTTGTGATACACTCGGCCGTCTTGCACAATAAAGGGAACCGACTGATCTTTGATCTCAATCGACGTTCGAACCGTTTTTTCTTGGGCCTCGGGCTTGAGCACCTTTCGAATCTCTAAAATCGATCCCAATAGCTGCTCGGCCAACGGGCCAGCACCGACCGCAGTCTGACTCAAATGCACTGTACCGCTGGCGATCATTTCTTCAGCGTCCAGCAAGGGAACAGTGACGGAATCAATATCAACAGTCAGGCTACCTTGTGCACTGGTCGCATCAGCCACCAACGGAGCAACGTACTTGAGCCACTTTCGAGCAGTTTCAGGACGTAGCTGGACTTGATCAATGATCCGAACTCGTTCCATTTTCAATTCGGGACTGGCAGTTCGCAAGTCGATTACTGGCGCCATTTTAACGCTTCCACCGGCAAACGGGATTCCCTCGGTAGAGATCTGTGCAATGCCCTGATTCAAGGCGACTGAAAAGTCAGTTTGACCAACCGCCAAATCCAACAGCTCGCCACTGTCCACATGCAGTGAAGCATTTGCAAACAGATCGCTAGGCACCCAAGCGGTACTGCTGCCTGCATTAGCGGCAAACAGAGGACCACGAATGGTAAACTCTTGCGCCTTGGTGCCATTGAACTCAACCGCGCCGCCGGCGAGTTCGACCAGCAGTCCGTTGATTTGACTCCAATCAGGCTGCCAAGCCCCAGAAATATCAACATTCATTGTTTGATACAAATCGCTGATCGTCCCAGTTACCACGCCGCTCAAGCTTGTCGCCTGAATTGCCGTATCTTTAAACGTAACAGCATCGAAGTTGTGATTCAGCTTAACGCCTCCAGACAAACGCACTTTCGCGTCTTGCCACAAAGCGGTCCACTGCCGCTGCCCCGCAACGACGTTTCGAACTGGCCCATTCGCAGCCTGCAAGTTGACCGACTGCGTAGCTGCTGCCATGTCATTAACATCAGATTCGATCACAAACGAAATTCCGTTGACATCCGAGTCTAACCGGACAACCCCTTCTGCATCACCGAACCAAAAAACACTTTCATTGGTTGGCGACAATTCAAACCAATCGGCGATTCGATTTACATTGGCTCGAAAAGCAACATCGCCAGCAAGCTGTAGCTGGTTGGTATAACCTAGGTTTAAGTTGCGACCGCGAGCCGACACCGAATCGGCGGCTACTGTCATCTCCGGAATCTCAACCATCCCGGTCTCATACACGTAACGTCCAGACAAATCACCGGCGACCGTCGACTCAGCTGCTTTGACTCCATAGCCGGAAAACACAAAATCAGAAAGCTGATACTTGGCCTGTTGGAACTGAATATCTTTGGGGCCTAAAGTGACGTTTGACTTCAAAACCAGATCACCGTTACCACTGATCGGTCCCAAGTCTACAAAATTTTTCAAATGAGCCAGCCAGCGTCCTGCATTTCCAGATGCCTCACAAACTACATGCCATTGTTCAGCCGTGAACGCATCTGCAACGGGATTCGCAAGCACTGCGATCGCTCGCTCAGTACCGATATCCAACTGAATCCTACCTTGGTCTAACTGCAGCGCCGTCGCCTGACTGTCTGTCTGCCGAGCAACGCCGATGCCTTTCAAATTTACTTTGACTTCTTTAGGAGCCCAACGCGGCAACAAAGGGGTTTCAATTACAGGATTCGCGATCGAAAAATTGCCTGCAATTTGAATCGGTGAATTATTCAAATTAGCCAACGAACTTGTTGCACCGCTTCTAGCACTATTGACTTTCCAGTCCAATTGCCCCTGCAGCAAACCTTGCATCGTCATGCCAGAAAGATCTACAAATTGCCCAACCCGTTGAGTTAGCTTGTTCAAATCACCCGCAACCACAAACTCGGCTGCCCGCAAATCTCCTCGCCCCTCAACGTTTAGAAACTCAGACTCGCAGCGCACGTTCTCGACCATCAACTGCTGATTCGTCTCAGCGATAGTACCGACCAAACGTAACGGCTTGGCCCAAACGATTGATTGCCCGCCGCGGCTTGCGGACAAATTAGCGGTGTCCAAATTGACCACCAATCGACGCGTGCCGTTATTGTTCTGACTGTTGACCTGAAACGTAACCGTTCCCGACCTCACATCCAAGTCCTGATGCAACTGCAATGTCGACGGAAACATCCGAATAACCTGGCCAAGGTCAAGCTTACCATTCATTTCAAACGGCGAATCCAGCAGACGACCATTGTTACCTAGCTGCGAAATCTGCTGTACATCGAAATGCCCGTTAGCGCGTAGATTACCAATGTCACTTTTTAAATTAAATTCGCCGGCAGAAACCAAACGCGGAGTAATCTGCACATCGCCATCGCAAGTTAGATTCTTTATTTGAAGTCGATCTTCATTGATTAATGCAGCACTAGCAAAAACCACGTTCTTGCAGTTCAGTTGTTCGGCATGAACCGCAATCGAATGATCACCACCGCTATAGTTCCCTTGCAAACTGCCCGTCATCGCTCCCTCGACTTGCGACTCACCGACGACACGTCCAAGTAACGGTCCTAAAAACGATAACGGCAATTGTTTGGTTTCGATCGCCACATCAACCGATTCGAACGCAAGCTGGCTTGCGCCGGCGTCGACCTGGCTGACCATCGTCATCGCTCCAGATTGCTCAGGTACCCACTGCCCCTGGGGGTCGTATGTCTGAGGCGTCACCCGCGCTGCAATTTCGGCAAATACTGGCGCGCTCGTTCCGCCAACTTGAACTCGACCGTTCAGCGAATCTATCTGCCAAACACGACCCTGGTCCACACCAGCTAAAACCACACCACCTTCATTGATGTCCAATTGAATTTTTGGAAGCGGCCCGCTGCTATCGTTTACTGAAGACTCGTCCGCGTTTGCTGCAGGTGACAAGTAGTTAACAAGCGCGTCTTCAATGTTACTACTACCGGGACGCATTTGAACCCAAACTACGGGCTGATCAACAGTAACCTGTCCATAATCGGTTACACCCAACAGTTTGCATAATTTATTCGATGTCCGAATTGAATCAGCTTCTAGTAGTAATTGTTGCTGGTCGTCTACCACGCGAATTCCAGAGAGTTCGATGGGCTGTAACCAACCGGCAGAAAACTTTTCGACTTGAATATCGCCGCGAAAATCTGCGGCGGCGTACTTGATCGCTACCTGATGTAAACCAAACCAACCGATTAGATTCGGCAAAAAGAAAACAAACGCAAAAAGCATCAGTAAGTAATAAGGCCATCGACGCCGTTTGAACTCAGTCTGGTTATACTGTGCTCGAACGTTCTCAGCTTCCCGATCGACTTCAATATCCTGTTTTCTATTCAGTCCAAACATACCGGCATCCTGCCAACAAAAGATCTTGCATTTTTGGCTGAGTCTAGAGAGCTTAGGCAACTACGAAAAGACGAATACAAGCCCGACTGCTACCAGCAAGCACTAAATTGCCTAAACACGCCAAGTTGAAAAACTGTGCGTAAGACGGCACCATACAAACGGCCCTTGGTGCCGCGTTCAGGCCTGTCACTGTCCAC
>CAZHCH010000132.1:0-7303 GCA_964530985.1 uncultured Pirellulaceae bacterium
TGCCTTAGCTTTCTTTGAGGACTAGAGTACTATGGCGATACTTGGTGCTTCTATCAAAGAATGTATGTTGGAGCAAATTTGAAACGCAGAGGCGCGGAGAACGCAGAGGAAGTACTCTATCAACGACACTCTGCGTCCTCTGTGACTCTGTGTTTTAATCTTCCTCTAGATCCAAAAAGTCTCGAATTGCGAGCATTCCAGCATCTCTTGCTGGCGATTCTGATCTCCCCTGCCCTACGGCGACTTCTCTCCAGCAACGGCTAGCACTTAGTTGCATGCATTTTCAACCGTGTGGTAAATCGCGTGCATACTGAATTGGCCCAGAAACTTTGCGCAATCGGTAAATCTTGCCAAAGTTTGATGCTGGCAACGCCGATTCAATGACAATGAATGTCTATGGGGGGCAATTTATTAATCGCTGCTGCGCGCTATGTCCACCGTTTTTGACGACAATTCGAACTTCAGTACCGTCCATCGCGGCGCGTTCTTTAATTGGGTAGCCGACCGTGGCGGCCTAGTGATCGATAGCTTGATTTCGTTGGGCTCGTTTAGCCTTTTTATATGGGAAACGGTCGTCTGGATGTTCACGCGGTTACCTCGCAGTGAAACGGTTTGGCCAAATTTCTATCGCGTTGGCGTGTCTAGTTTGCCTGTGGTTGCGTTGACAGGTACCTTCATTGGCATGGTGTTGGCTGTCCAAAGCTATTTTCAGTTCAGCCAATTCGGTCTGGAAACGCGGCTTGGCGGTGTCATCAATATGACGTTAGTGCGTGAACTGGGGCCGGTGTTGGCTGCGACGATGCTGGCTGGTCGCGTCGGCGGAGCGATGGCGGCTGAGTTGGGCACGATGCGTATTACAAACCAAATTGATGCTTTGTCGGCGATGGGAGCCAACCCAATTCACTATTTGATCGTACCGAGATTTTTGGCATGCTTTTTTTTGATCCCGATCCTAACGGTGATGGCAGACTTTATGGGGTTGGCCGGTGGGTTCTTTTATTGCAACTTGATTTTGGATATTGATGTGCACCATTATTGGGACAATAGTGCTCAGTTCGTGACAAACTTTGATTTGTTTTCAGGGTTGGTCAAGAGCGTGTTTTTCGGGTCGGCGATTGCCATGGTAAGCTGTTATCAAGGATACAATTGCGAGGCGGGTGCCGAAGGGGTTGGGCGAGCGTCGACGGCGTCGTTTGTGTTTTCGTTCGTCGCGATTTTAGTCCTAGATTTGTTTTTAGGCATTGGCATGGATTCGATCTACTTTTTAATGTACCCGGAAGGGTTTGGGGGCATTTAAAATGATTGAAACATTTTTTCAGCAAGACGAAGAACACCTTGTTCAAGTCAAAAATCTGTCGCGACAATTCGGTCACCAACGCGTGCTACGAGATATTTCGTTGAACATCCCCGCCGGCCAAACACTCGTGTTGCTTGGCGAAAGTGGTTGTGGAAAAACCGTATTGATGAAGTCAATCATCGGATTGATCCGGCCAAGTTCAGGGCAAGTGTTATTTGACGGTAACGATGTTAACCGTATGAACGAGCGTCAGCTAAGCAAGTTGAGGCTACGGTTTGGGTTCGTGTTTCAAAACGCGGCTCTGTTTGACAGCATGACCATTGGCCAGAACGTGGCATTTCCTTTGCGGCAGGTCGGTCGATACAGCAACGATCAAATCCGCGAGATGGTTCTGTCGCGGCTGTCGGAAGTTGGCTTGCCCGATAGCGTCGTTTACAAGAAACCAGCTGAACTATCCGGCGGAATGCAAAAGCGAGTTGGGCTCGCCCGAGCACTGGTCATGAACCCTGAAATCATCATGTACGACGAACCAACGACTGGTTTAGATCCGATCATGAGCGATGTGATCAATGAGTTGATCCTTCGCACTCGTATCCGTAATCCAGTGACCAGCATCGTGGTTACCCATGACATGAACACGGCCAAGAAAGTAGCCGATCGGATTGTCATGTTGATGCCTGAAACGCGGTTGGACCCTGGGGAGTCGCAAATCATTTTTGATGGGACCGTTTCGGAGTTGGAGCAATGTCGTGATCGACGAGTGCAACAGTTCATTAACGGGGAAGCAGGTGAGCGTTTGATGGAGCTCCGTGGTGAAACAACGGGAGCGGGATATTAATGGATGACGATATTAAAAAATTCCGAGTCGGCATATTCGTGCTGATGGGATTTCTGATTTTGGGAATCTTGATCCTTGTCAACACCGAAGGCGGTTGGCTCGGTTGGTCTTCGCAGATCAATGTATACGCCAAGCCCGATCGGGCTCCGGGCGTCAAGATCGGTACGCCGATTCGGAAGAATGGAATTTTGATTGGCCGCGTAAAGCAAGTCGCCAGTCAAGATGATCACGTTTTACTAACGTTGGGCATCAACGCGTCTGAGCGTATTTACCAAAACGAGATTTGTCGTATCGGCACGGAGTCGTTTTTGGGCGATGCGGTTGTCGAATTTTTCCCACTGTCAGCGGACAAACGAGGAGCTTTGGTCGTCAACGAAACTGAAATCCAACAGCCCGAAATCGAACCGAATCCGATGGAGATTATGGCAAATTTCGGACAGCTCCAACCGCGGCTGGACGAAACGTTGCTCGTAATCCAAAACGGAACCAAGAGCTTTCAAACGGCAGCGGTAGGCGTTACGCAATTGACACGCTCTTTCGACGATTTCCTGAAAGATGATGACAGCGAGTTTAAAAACCTAGTTAGAAATTTGACGACGGTTAGCCGCAAGGCAGAACTTGCCTTGGAGAGTTTTAATTCGATGTTTGAGAACCTAAACAATATTGTCGGTGACCCCAAGCTAAAGGCCGAATTTAAAAACACATTGGCAGAATTACCAAAGATCTTTCAAGAAGTCCGAGTCGCGATCGCAGATACTCGACGTGCAGTGCAAAAGTATGGAACGATTCCTGACAATGTAAACCATACCCTCAGTAAATTTGATGGTACGCTGGAGAACGTCGATCAGACAGTTGGGGATGTTGGCGGTGCGGCCAAGAGGATTGGTACTTTTGCAGAAACGCTTAATGAGAGTAGTCCAGAAATTTTGTCGAAGGTGAAGTCGAGCTTGGCCAGCGTCGACAAGTTTTTGAAAGACGCCAAAAAAATCACCAAGCAATTTGAGAACTTTGACGAATCCAACAGCACGATCGCGAAGTTGCTGTCTGACGACGAGATCTACGAATCGATCGTCCGAACGACTCGTAACGTGGAAGAAGTTAGTGCTCGATTGGAGCCATTGATGGACGATATTCGTCTGTTCGGCGACGCGTTGGCTCGCGATCCAGGTCAGCTTGGTTTACGCGGAGCGATTGATCGTAGGCCCGGGAAAACGGGTTACAAAGGCAACGCGGGCCGTGGTGGTTTGCTAGGGATTCCCAAGCGAGAATAGTTTAACGACCCGCCGGCAGGCGACGGTATAGCTACGCTTGCTAAAGCGTGGGTCAGGGGGGACCACTAAAAAATTGGTTCCTCCGGTTTTTAGCGGCTCTCGCATATATTTCTCGTGTTTTATCAGGCGAGTGGGTGCCATGCTTCACGGCTTTGAGGGTAAGAGTATCTAGTGAGTGTTGGCATGCTTACGCGTCCAATGTGTTTTTGGAAAAGTCTCGTGAGCATGTTTTCTTGAAGGGCTTTCTAGAGTTAATCTATTTCTGATCGCGTAAACATGGCACCCTAGCTTCGGGAAGTTACTTGTGTCACAGGCGTTCGTTTTTCGTCAGTGTAAAAAAAGAACACTAATTTTCACTAATCGCACTAATTAAAAATTGCACTGTTGGGTACGACCTGCCAGGATCAGTGCAGGTTAGTGTTCCGTTTTCCGAGCCTGCTGCGAGACGCCGTCACTTGCCGTCTCGTCGATAGCCGGCGCTACACTTGATCATTAAACGAGTTCAACATCTGTTGGCCTCGCCAGATCGCATAGGCGAGATCCCAGTTGATCGGGGCTTCGGGGTTACCGGCGGCGAACCAAGATTTCGAACCGGCATCGATAATCGCTGTACCGGGCTTTCCGTCTTGCGACGCATCAGCGATCAACAGCAGTTGCCCGAAGAAACTGGCAGCGGTTTTAATCTCGACTTCGTCATAGGCTTCAGCGTGCAAGTCCCCAATCAGTCGTCGCCAGTCGTTGGGGTAAGTCGCTTCGGCGCGTTCAGGAGCGATCTGGAAAATCTCTTCATGGACCGATTGCCAACCGGCGAAGGCCGCGAAAAGCTCGTCCGGTGACAAGTGCTTTAGGTCGGCGGCAAAGGCATGCGTCATTGGCCCGCAGATGCCGATGTTGCTATGAGCTGAATCGCCCATGCCGTAAAAGTACTCGAACAAGAAACATTGCACCGGATGCTCATACCCCGGCCAATACATCTCTCTTGTTTCGATCAATTTAAGGTTGCTGGGGGCCAGGCCCATTTGGCTGGGTTCGGCTAACCAGATCGCTAGGTGACTTTCGGCTAACGAGATTTCGCCTTGTTGCTCCAGAGAGATTTCGTTGCGGAATCCAAGTTCGTCAGCGTAGGCCAACACCCGCAGTCTTGCTACTGGTTCCTTGGCCAGTTCGATTAATGCGGTTTTGCCTTGTTCGATCCCAAGTCGCGCAAGCGATGCCGCAGCTTCGGTTTGGACTCGGCGGTGTCGCAACTGCAACGCGTCGGCCAACGTGGTGATTGCTTCGGTATGTTGAAGCAAGGCAAGCGAATCACAGATTGCAACGATCAAAGCGACCGAATCGGAAATCAGTTGGTTGATTGACGTGGGAGTTGCGTTGGCAGGTAAGTTGCCCGATTCAATCTTCCCTAGTTGTTGAATCAGTTGGTCTAGCAAACCAACCAACGCGTCTGCTCGTGGCGCGGCTGGGTGAACGTCAACTTTTCCGTGACGGAAATAATAATTCAATAGGTCATAAACGGCAGGTGCGGTTTGGGAGTGAGCGGTGGCGTTGTTCAATAGCTGGTCCAACAGCCAAGGTGGTGGATCAAATTCGGGCTGCATCAGTGGGGCGAACACCAAGACGATGCCCAGACGATGGTAGGGGGGATTGCCACAGATCATGTCTGACCATTGTCGTAAACTTTCTTCGGATCCCACTGTTGCCAGCAAACGGAGCAAGTGGCATCTCAGTTCGCTTTCAGGCGGGCAGTTGACGTACAGGCGGTGGATGCAGTCCAACCGACTGGCCGACCAAGGAGTTTGCTCGCCATCGCCGCGTAAGGTGTGTTCGCGAGTGATCAATTGGTCAATCACGGGCTGGAGGCATTGGTCGATCGAATAGGCTCCTTCGGCGGTGTTTGCTTGGCTGCGTTGGAGTTCTTCGTGGAAATCAGCCAAGCGATCCAGTAACTGGTCGGTATCCTCATTTTCCATTTTGGGCACGGATTTAGCCAGTGAAACGACTTGGTTCAGTCGCCGGCGGTCGTGTTGAGCCATCGAGATGGCATCGTAAATCTCTTCGATCATGGACACGGACTTATATTTTTTGCATGAGATAAAGCATGCGTTTTTAGAACTAACATTGACGATTTTTAGGGGCTCAGATAGCCTATTGGCTCGAAAAGACCCTGAAAAGTACCAAGCTACGAGGCAGCGATGTGTAATGCTCGCCTCTCGAGCAGCCTCAAGAATACTCCAAGCTGTCGATAACGTGCAGTTGTCGATTCCGAGTTTTTCAAAAAACGTGCTGCCAATCCATGATGTAACTCTGAACGATAGTAATTTCCGTGACCGAATCCGCAGTAAAACGACGCCAACGACTTTCCTTCAATCACATGGGACTGTCCAAAAAGATGATGAAAATTCTCGCCGATATCGGTTATGAGAAACCATCCCCAGTACAAGCCGGAGTAATCCCGTTAGCGATGGAAGAGTACGACGTGATCGGGCAGGCTCGAACGGGTACCGGAAAAACCGCCGCCTTCGCGATTCCAATCTTGGAGCAACTGGACTTAAAGGTCCGCAAACCAAAACCACAGGCGTTGATCCTGACCCCCACCCGAGAACTCGCGGTCCAAGTTGAAAACGAATTTCGTCGGATGTCTGATCCTAAAGAAGTAAGCTGCGTTTGTTTGTACGGCGGCAAGCCGATCCAAGGTCAGATTCGTGCGCTCGAGCGTGGTGCTCATGTGGTTGTTGGAACGCCTGGTCGCGTGATCGATCACTTAAACCGAGGCACCTTGAACGTCGACCAGTTGTGGTTTGTTGTGTTGGACGAAGCAGATCGAATGTTGGACATTGGTTTCCGGCCTGACATCGAAAGAATTTTGAAACGCTGCCCAGCTGAACGTCAAACGTTGATGCTCAGTGCGACATTGCCGGATCCAATCCGTCGACTGGCCAAGCGTTACATGTATAACCCCAAAGTGATTAACTTCTCAAAAGATTCGTTGGCTGGCAAGACGATCGAGCAATACGTTTTGCGTTTGCCAGAGTCGATGAAGTTTCACATGCTCAGCAAATTGCTCCAGCGTGAAAAACCTGAGCAAGCGATTGTGTTTTGTCGGACCAAGTTGGGAACGGCTCGGTTGTACCGGAAACTCGACAAGACCGGCGACTATGGCAACGGGATTGGATCGCTGCACGGTGACATGAACCAATCGGCTCGTGACCGCGTGATGAAACGCTTCCGCAGTGGCGACTTGCAGCTGTTGATTGCGACCGACGTGGTCGGTCGCGGGATCGATGTTTCGAACATCTCGCACATCATTAACTACGACATCCCCGAAGTCTGCGAAGACTACGTGCACCGCGTCGGTCGAACTGGCCGAATGGGAAAAGAAGGCGTGGCCTACTCGTTGGTGACGCCGTATCAGAAAGTCGAACTGGCTCGGATTGAAGAAAAGATTTCGTTAGAGCTAACGACTGACGCGTTGCAGGAAGAGATCGAAGAGACCTGGGAAGACTTCGAACCCCGCGCCGCCACGGCCAAGAAAGCCAAAAAGCGTTACCGCAACGCACTTTAGGACGCGTAGCTACGTCAGTTTAACGACAAGCCGGAAGGCGGCGGCGTCAGCGCCTGCCTGAAGCACACCTTCACAAACTAGACGGTGCCACACACGTTGGCAACTCGCGGCGTCAGCAAGGAACCGGGAAAGTAAACGAAGCGTCAGCGAGAGGCCATCCCGATAGAGATCGCCGCGCATAGCTGTGGGCGGGAGCCCACAGACTGTAGTCGTCGAGCATGTTTAGCCACGATAGTGGCGACCGCAAACATCAGATTCGACGCCGATAAATCTTGCGGCCGCCCTCATTGTGGTTACCCAGGCAAATGCAAGACCAATCAGAAAGCCCCCTCTCC
>CAZHCH010000133.1:0-7246 GCA_964530985.1 uncultured Pirellulaceae bacterium
GCAACGAGCATTACTTGCTCAACAATGTGTTTGAGTTCGATGATTTGGTTTGTCGGTTAGCGATGCTGCCGCGGACGGAGGTCCAGATTTTGGACGCTAACTTGCCGTTTCCTGAGCTGATGGCAATCGCCCAAAAGACCAAGCACACGCGTTATCCGGTATGTGATGCGTCGCTGGACAAGTTGTTAGGCGTGCTGCACATGAAGGATTTGTTGGGCATTGATGAAAAGTCCACCGATTTCGATATCAAATCAGTCATGCGTGAACCAGTAAAAGTTCCCGAAAACATGCCAATCAGTGAAGTGCTGAAGACGATCCAATGCACCCATCAGTTGATGACTTTTGTTGTGGATGAATACGGGGCGATCGTAGGCGTTTGTACGTTAGAAAATGTCTTGGAAAAAATCATCGGTCCCGTCGATGACGAATTTGATGTAACGACTGAGCCTGCGGTCAAGAAAGTCAAGCCGGGCGAGTTTATGGTGATTGGAACGACACCGATTTCAGAGGTTGAAAAGGCGCTCAATTTAAATTTAGATGAAGCGGATGTCGATACGGTTGCGGGAGTGCTGATGAATCGCTCCAACAAAGTTCCCGAAGTCGGCGACATCGTCCAGTTCGAAGGAGCGACAGCAGAAATCGTATTGGTCAAACACGATCATGCTGAACGAATCCTATTCCGGCTTGAAGAAGGCTAACGCCTGTTCCGCAGGAACAGTAGGTGGCGACGGTGCTTCCAGCCGGTCAACGCGTAGTTTAACGACGAGCCGGAAGGCGTCGGCGCTCAACCAAAAAACACCGCCCGATAAACTCTAAAAAAAAACTCTCGCAAAGGCGCAGAGGCGCAAAGAAATGGCAATTTCCCTTTGTACCTTTGCGTGAGAAAATATCCTGAGTGAGATTGAATCGCTCCAACATGATTCCTGTGGCCGGCGCGTAGACAGGCCGGAGGCAACTGTCGCCACCGAATACATCCACGAAAAAAACGCTGGCCTTTGTCTCGCAACAAAAGCCAGCGTCGCTGTGTTTGACACTGGAACAGTTACTGTCCCAGTGTCGACTCGTGCTCAGCCGTGAGCGTCCTAAAAGCTGGTTGACCCAGAAACCTAGCTCAAAAGACTGAATGCTCTGCCCCCAGGAGGGAGGGATTATGTAGAAGTCCCGCGATTTCTACATCACGACTAATCAAAAGTGTGGAAAGCACCAAAAATGCGATTCCTGCCTACTTACATACAGAAGCCGTGCACCAGCTTCAAGACCAGATTTTGATTTCAGAATCCATCTGCAAGCAGCTCTTGTCAACTAAAAACACCCCATTTAATACAAATCACCTCATCAACAACGCGAACAACCTAGATTGCCAAAATTACGTTTATGGCATCGCTAAATTTGTGAATGTCGACTAAAAATTTGGCATGAATAATCAAATTACAATCATCGGTATTGGACTTATTGGTGGATCTTTGGCGAAAGCACTTCGCAAATCGGGCTTTGCTGGCACCATTGTCGGAGTTGACCAAGATGAATCAGCGTTGCAGACGGCGGTGAAGCTGGGCGTCATCGATCGCTACTCAAACGACCTTGTCGAATCCGTGGCAGGATCAGACATCATCGTTTTATCGGTCCCTGTTCGTCAGACAGAGGCAGTTTTAACTGGACTACTTCCCGGGTTAACAGACAATTCAACCATTACTGACGTGGGCAGCTCAAAGGCCCATGTTGTGGCAGCGGCTGAACGAGCCTTGGGTGGAATGATAGATCAGTTTGTCCCGGGGCATCCGATCGCTGGTCGCGAAAAAAGTGGAGTTATGGCCGCGGAAACAGAACTATTTCGCGACCATCGGGTAATCCTGACGCCGCTCGAGTCGACCCGGCAAACGGCCATCGACCTAGTTACAGAAATGTGGAATTCAGTTGGAGCTCAAACAAGTTGCTTGAGTGTTGCGCAGCACGACTTAGTGCTGGCAGCGACCAGTCACCTTCCTCATGTATTGGCATACGCGACGGTAGATACTTTGGCGGACACAGACTATGTCGAAGAAATTTTTGAGTTTGCAGCCGGAGGCTTTCGAGACTTTTCACGAATTGCTTCCAGTGACCCAGTGATGTGGCGAGACATTTGTTTGACCAATAAGCCAGCGATCTTAGATGTCTTACACCACTTCGAATCACAACTGTCAAAAATTCGTCAGGCGATTGAAACGGATGACTCTGAGAAAATAACTTCCATCTTTGCAAGTTCAAAGAAAATCCGCGACAACTTTTTTCACTAAAACGATTCACGAAGATTTCAAGCACAGATTTGCGGTCGCTGCGATTGCTGATTACCGCAACGTATTAATCTTGGTTGTATTTGCGTGAATTGAATGACGTATTGATGACTGGAGGGAGAACAGAAGTATCGTCGCTGGGTAGCATATCGGTAAATATCCGTTCGATTCGTCGCCACTTGTTCCAATCTGCCCGCAGTACTTTTGTCCCAACATCCAAGCGGCCATCGGCGAGCCAATCCCGCAAAACACCAAAATGGACTGGACCATAGTTACCGTCAGATGTTTTCAGTATCCAAGTGCTAAATGGCGGTTCGTTCTGGACGCGTTCAACGGTCGCGTCATCCAAAAGGACTCCTTGGCGAACCACAGGAGGGCGTGTAGGTGCTTTGAACTCAACGGGTGGTCCCATAATTGCGGGACGAGCCAAATCCGGTTCCACTTCCACTCGTTCAAGCCAGTCAAGTATTTGTTCGACTTGTGATAATCTTTCCGTGGCTTGCGCAGAAATCTTTTCGTCGGCGAACAGCTTTCGAATCCGCCTAAAATCATCCGCTGCCTTTTCGTAGAAACCTGAATGGAGATTCGCCATTCCGCGAGCCTGCCGAGCAACCAAAAGCATTTGTGGGGCGTGCCGCATCAGATCGATGGCTGATGTAAAGTCACTGATCGCTGGACTCCAGCGTCCCATTTGAGCAAATACTTTTCCGCGCGTGATTAGCATTTCGGCCAAATCTTCATCGCTGTTGAAGCGATGCAGCGCTTTAGTCAACCAAATCAAAATGTACTCGTGCATCCCTCGATTTACCAACACCACCGCGCGACCGCGATATGCATTGACCAATCGAGGATCTAAAGCCAACGCTGCTTCAAAATCTTCCAATGCCAAATCCGGTTGGCCGTCTTGTAGGTACACTTGCCCACGTTGTTCGATAATTTCCGCTTGACCAGGCGCCAGTTCGATTGCAGTTGAAAAGTCGCGAATCGATCGTCGAAATCGCTTCATCGATAAATAGACTTTCGCCCGTTGATGGAAACTGTTGGCATCTGTGGAATCTCGAATAATCGCGTTATCGAAAGCACGCGTGGCTTTTTTCCTTTTTCCAGCCCGCAGGTAAAGTTCAGCTAACAACAGATAGTACTTCGCACAGTTAGGCTCGATCTCGATTGCTTTTTTAAGATCCGAACAAGCTTTTGCCTCTAGCCCCAACGCCGCCAATGCAACTGCGCGACCGTACCAAGCTGCGTGGTGCCGCGGCGACTTGCGGATTACTTTTGTCAAATCAGCTCGAGCCAGTTCATGATCTTCCAATTCAGACAATGCTTGAGACCGGGCAACTAAGATTTCCAAGCTGCGAGGGTTTCTCCGACGCGCAGTCGTGAAGTCGCGAACGGCTTTCTCATGGTTACCGAGAAATTGATACGCCATCGCCCGGCAAAGATAGATGTGAGGTGTATCTGGCGTGAGCTGTATTGTTTTGTCGAAATGCTTAATCGCCTTCTGAGCAATTGGATCCCCGAGCTTTCGATACGAATCGGCCGCCGTAGGCCGCGCATCGATCGCAAACTTCAAAGCAGTAATTGATGTAAGCCATTTTTCTAGTCGAGCACTTGCAGCCGACTTCCAAACCCAGCAACCCGAATGATGAGGGCGCAATTTACAAGACGCCTTGAAGTCCAAATATGCTTCCTGGAACTTATCAAGTTCGTACAGTGAAGTGCCTCGGCGGTACAAATACTCGGCCCTCTGATCACCCTCGCGAGACAACTCAATTGCCCGACTGTACTCCTCAAAAGAATCCGTGAAGTTACAAAGTTTGTGATAGATCTCGGCTTTGACAGCAAATCCCTCTGGCAGTGTTTCCAGTCGAGTCGCCAATTGGCAAGACGTTAAAGCGTCATCCAACTTTTCTTGGGCAAGAAAAGTTTTGGCTTGCAATAACACAGCCTCGTATTTATCAGGCACCAATTCTAATACGCGGTCGAGGTCTCGGTGAACAAGTGCGAATCGTCGCATCCCAAACAACGCTTTGGCTCGCCCTAAAATAGCATCGGAGTGGTCTGAATGAACGCTTAGAAAACGCGTGAAATCCTTGACTGCGTGACTGTAGTTTTTAACTGCCGTGTAGCATTCGCCGCGAACTAGCCACGCCATCGTCGCCTCCGGAGACTTCTTAATAATTTTCGTCAAGATATCGATCGAGCGAATTGGAAACCCTAGTTCCGCTCGAAGTCGACAGCTCTGGATTTTCCGACGACAGTCCTTACCCGCCAGACGGTGCAACTGATGCAAGTCCGAATCCGTAGCCGAAATCAAACCGACTTTGTGATTGATCCGAGCACTCAGCTCGTAAGCCGCGCGACGACACTCAACAGACGCTTCCGGACTGGCTGCCGCAACCAACAGTGCTTCAAGGTGCTGGCTCACACCGGCCTGATAGTGAGTTTTAGCTAACCCCAACGCTGACCAACGATGGTCAATATCAATCGCAAGCGCGAGCTTAAAGTCTCGCTCGGCCTTCCTCAAACTACCCTGTCGCAGGTACATCCAGGCTCGGTCGCAAAAGACGTCCGCTGATGGCGATGGCAATTTGGTCTGTTCGTGAAAGTACTCCTTCGCGGCCTCCGAGTACTGTTCCATTAAAGCCAAATACTGGTCGCTATTGGGCGCTGTCAACTCACAAGCCTGATGTAAATCGTTGAATGCCAGCCGCCACTTATTTTGTTGGCCCCGGCTTGCCGCTCGCCATGCAAACGTATCTGGGTTTTCCCAGTTTCCTTCAATGGCAGCTGAACAAGCCTGTTCAGCTTTTTGCGATTCTCCCAGCTGGTAGTGCAAGAACCCCTGCAGCGACATGCATTCCGCGATCCGTTCAACTGGAGCATCAGCAACGGCGTGGTTCATGCAAGCAAGCGCCTGCTGAAACTTCTCCTCGGCAATCAGCTTTTTCGCTTGTGCAAGCTGCAAATCAACCGCATACGATGACGCCTCTACGGTTTCAGTTTTTTGCGTTTGCCGATTCAAGTTTACTCTCTCGCTGCGATTGGAATGAGCTACACTTGAGCTCAGGAAGTACCCACCAAGACTTCAATGAAAGAAACTCTATGATAGTCGTCCATTATCCATACTCAGGCGGCTCTCGTCAAATTTTATAGCCATAATACGAGATATTTGGACGACCGTTTTGGAATAGATTACCGCGGCAGCCGATAGAAAACCGCACCACAACCGACAGAATTCATTAAATCGTTATAACTAAAAATCTTGTTTTTGCGAAACTTAAACACGTATTCCGCATTTAAAATAGACAGTCATTGGCCAATCGCTCACTATCGAATCAACCAACCTGCCAACCCTACGGGATCGACGCAGTAAAAATCCACTTCTACACTTGGCCTAAAAATAAACGTAAACCCAGCTTAAATTCAAATCAAGCATGATCAAAATCTCTAACTACGTTCGACTGATCCTTGGCGCGATGGCCGTCATCTCATTCACGGCCTGCTTACCGACTCAAGCAAACGGCCAAATTCCAAACCTGGAACGGTTTTTAAAAACGGCCGATAGTGATCATGACGGAATACTCGAACCGAACGAGATACCCCGCCCCATCAAACGGGAGCTAAAAAAGAAAGGTCATTCTTTTAACTCCAGAATGAAGATCAGTGACATCCTCAATCTTGTGTCTAAAAAAAAGAAGCCAGGCACAACTAAAAAGCCAGACACAACTAAACCAGTCGAGTTGAAAATCCCAAAATTTGGAGTTGAAGCTTCTGAAAAAACTGGCGTTCAGGCGTTCGGGAAAACAACTGAGACCATTCAATACTCTGAAGAAATCACAGAAAAAGCTCAACAAGTACTTGAAAAATACGACCGCAATAAAAACAACTTCTTGGAAGAAGACGAAATTTCTTCGCGCAGAACTTGGGGGGCAGTCGGACCCTATACGCATGACAAAAACGGCGATCGACGGTTGTCCTTAGCTGAACTTCAAGCTCGGTATCAAGAACGACACACGATGCGTGAGAACAACAATAAGAACTACGAGAATCGGCCCTGGCGTAGAAGAGGTGATGGTGGTGGACGCAGGGGCGGTATGATGGTCAACGGACGACAAGTGTTTCCAGAAAACGATCAGGAGATAGACGAATTAGCCCGGGATAGTAAACGCAAACGAAACAACAGCAGGACTTTATCTAGCAGTAGGTCCAGAACAAGCGACTACGAATCATACGTTGAAAATTATATTTCAGGGAAAGATCAAAACAACAACGGAGTCCTTGACGGTGATGAGTTGAGTAAAGTCCGTTCACGAGCAAAGTACGATACTAACAAAGACGGTAAGATCGAACGGCAGGAAATGCTAGATGCAATCAGCGGAGCGTCCGGAAGATCCAATTACTCTTCAGACTCATATTCATCGAATTCTAAAATCTCTCGCTTCGACAGAAATCGCTCTAGTGAATCTCGCTCCGGTGGCAAAATATCCAGTTCGTTCAAAAAATTAGATGTGAACGAAGATCGCTTGATTCAAATGAACGAGTTTTCCAAAAAGTGGACAAAGAAACAGCTTGATAAATTCAATGACAAAGATGCGAACGGCGACGGAGTGATCTCGCCAGATGAATGGTAGTTGTTTGCCGCCGCCCCTTCAGGCGCATTCTCTAAAAGCGGAACACTAATCTGCTCTAATCACCACTAATCCAACACGCCGTCGCGAACCGTACCAGTTCTATTGGCGCCGACCAGTGAAATTTAGTGTTCTTCATCATTCAAAGCGCTCATCAACCTCACGCAAAGGCGCGAAGGCGCAAAGAACTGGATGTCAAAACTCTGCGCCTTCGCGCCTTTGCGTGAGACATCCTTCAAGTTTGAAGTACCGCCTTTAGGCGACACTACCCAAAAAAACTCACTGCATTCTCAAAAATCTTAAACCCATCCCCACGCGGCCCGACATCCTCCCGAGTCCAACGAG
>CAZHCH010000134.1:0-7240 GCA_964530985.1 uncultured Pirellulaceae bacterium
GACGGGTTGAAATCGTTTGCTGGCCGGATCGGGCATGAGTGATTTTGGGTGAAGGTTTGGTTGGGTAGTTTGGGTCGTACGGATTGGGGGCGATTTTGAGATTTACTGCGAAATTCAAAACGCAAAGCGTTCTCAATACAAGCTCGACGCGCAAGCGAGTGCACCACAATGCCTGTAAAAATGCACTCGCTTGCGCGTCGAGCTTGTATTCGTGCAACTTCAAAACTGACGTATCAGGTTACCATTGCTCGCAAAGTCAGCCTCGCATTATCGAGAAACGCTGTCCCCTGTAAATACGCTCCGTATTTTTCGACAAAATGTAGACCGTGGGCCAACAAAACGCGCAAGATCCCTTAAGTGACCCCGAACCCGGTACCAAATCCCCGTGCTTACCTATCGTCCGTTGCTTTGAGTTCTCACCGTCTTATGTACATCTTCGTAAAGTGTCCGATCAGCCGGAATACCGTGAAAGTAGGCCAGAAAGTCGCAGCAAACCGATGTTATCGTCGATTCTCGGATTTCAGTCATGCAATAGTCGGACTAAACTATGTTGGGAAGGATTCCCTTGAAAATTCAAACTCTCGGACCGAGAACGTGACAACTTCACCTGCAACTTTGTTCGCGCCAGAAGTCGATGCCCTTCGTCAGCGTATTGATGACGCTTTGGATCGATACACTCAGTTAGACCAAGACTGCCCGGATCACCTGCGCGAGGCGATTCGCTATTGTTTGTTGGCGCCTGGCAAACGCTTGCGGCCGCTGTTGGTTTTGACGGCCAATCAGATTTGTGGTGGCCAAATTGAGGACGCGCTGCCAGCAGCTTGCGCGGTCGAGATGATCCACAATTACTCTTTGATTCACGACGATCTACCGGCAATGGACGACGATGAACTGCGTCGGGGCCGGCCCACCTGCCATATTAAGTTTGACGAGGCCACTGCAATTCTGGCTGGCGACGCGTTGATTCCGTTGGCCTTTGAGACCATCGTTGCCAATACCAACCCAGCGACTGTTGCGGCGGCTTGTGTTGGCGAGTTGGCGATTGCGTCTGGGCCCTGCCAGCTTGTTGGCGGTCAGGCGGATGATTTGCGGTTGCAGTTCGCGACTCCAGATTTAGATTCGCTAGAAAAAATACATCGCCGAAAAACAGGAGCATTGTTAACGGTCTCGTTGAAGCTTGGCGGGATAACCGCGGGAGCTTCTGCCGAGCAAATCGATTGTTTGGCTCGTTACGGCCAGCATCTTGGTTTAGCTTTTCAGATTGTCGACGATTTGCTTGACCTTAACGGCAGCTCGGAGACAATGGGGAAGAAAACCGGTAAAGACGCTCAGGCTGGTAAACAAACTTATCCAACCGTAATCGGGCAAGCGGCCAGTCGGCAGCGAGCCAATGAGATGATTGAACAAGCCATCGCAGCGATTACGATGTTTGGAGACGCTGGGGCTCCATTAAAATCCCTTGCGAACTTTGTCATCAACCGTACTCACTAAAGTTAACTTCGTTTTTCAAAATCGACAGCACACCAAAATTCATCACGCCTCATTTCCACCCTTCTTCGTTCCCTCAGAATTGATTAGGTCATCGCCATGACTAAAAAACTACTGCCGACAATCCAGTCGCCTCTGCAATTGCATGAGATGAAACTGGACCAGCTTAACCAAATCGCGGAAGAGATACGGGAGACGCTGTGCGGGTTGCTAAGTACTCGGGCTGCGCATTTCGCTTCGAATTTGGGAGTTGTCGAGTTAGCGTTGGCGCTGCACAGTTCGTACGACTTCTTGAAAGACCGTTTGATCTGGGACACTGGGCACCAGATTTATCCTCATAAATTGATTACCGGCCGCTACGATGAATTCCACACTATCCGCACCAAGGGTGGTTTGATGGGTTACCCCAACCCCGAAGAAAGCGATTACGATTTGTTCATGACCGGCCACGCCGGAGCAAGTGTATCGACTGCGGTGGGTTTGCGCAGTGGCGATCAAATTCTCGGTCGCGACAACTATAGCGTGGCGGTGATTGGCGATGGTGCGTTTCCGTCGGGCATGGTGATGGAGGCGATCAACAACGCAGCGTTTTTGAAGTCAAAGATGCTAGTAATTTTGAACGATAACGAGATGTCGATTTGCCCACCTGTTGGCGGTGTTTCAAGTTACTTAGATCGGCTTCGCAGCGGCAGGTTTTACAAGGGCGTCAAAAACGAACTCGTCCAAATGTTGAACAAGGTTCCGGTGCTGGGTGATCCGACGGAGCGTTTGCTGTACCAGATTAAAGAAGGCGTCAAAGCTGGCTTGCACGGCGGAATGATGTTTGAAGATCTTGGGTTTAAATATTTTGGTCCGATCGATGGTCACGACATCGGTGTGGTCAAAAAGTACCTGAAAATGGTGCGAAAAATCGATGGGCCTGTGCTGTTGCATGTGATCACTAATAAAGGACAGGGGTTTAAGCCAGCGGTCGAGGATCCGGTTTATTTCCACACGCCGGCGCCTTTTGAAACCGTGGGAGATCAAGCGGTACACAAACCTAAATCAATGGCCATGTCATACACGAATCATGCTCGTGATGCGATTGCCGACCAGATGGAACACAATAATCGCGTGACGGTGATCACGGCGGCGATGTGCCAAGGCAACAAGCTGGAGCCGGTGCGGGAAAAGTATCCGGATCGTTTCTTCGATGTCGGGATCTGTGAGTCGCATGCGGTGGCGTTTGCTGCGGGGCAAGCAAAGGTCGGGTTGAGGCCGATTGTTGATATCTACAGCACGTTTTTGCAACGGAGCTTCGATCAGATTTTCCAAGAGGTTTGCCTGCAGAAACTTCCGGTCACTTTTATGCTCGATCGAGGTGGTTTGACGGCCGATGACGGACCGACTCATCATGGCACGTTCGACTTTGGTTATATGCGGCTGTTTCCTAACATGGTGGTCATGGCTCCTGGAGACGCAAACGATATCGGAGCGATGTTGGACTTTAGCCTGTCGCATGACGTTGCCTGTAGCATGCGTTATCCGAAAACGAACGCAGCAGAGATTCGACGTGAATTACAGCCGATCGAACTTGGCAAATCCGAACAACTCCGTGAGGGCTATGACGGCACGATTATTGCTTGTGGCACTCCGTTGCAGGCAGCGATCGAGGCGGCCGAGGCGCTGGCCGAAGAAGGTTTGAGTTGCCGAGTCGTTAACGCAAGGTTTGTAAAGCCGATTGATACGGAGATGATTCGTAGTGCGATTGAGGACACAGGTTTTGTCGTGACGGTTGAAGAGGCGATGTTGATGGGTGGGTTTGGAAGTGCGTTGCTGGAGTCGGCTAATGAGATGGGCTTGGATACACGCAAGGTTACTCGTATCGGTATTCCTGACGAATATGTACAGCACCAAAGTCGTCCAGAGGTTTTGGCCGAAATGAAACTTGATGCGGTGGGTATTGCTGAAGTCTGTCGTGGTGTTGCCACCGAGAGTTCGTGTTACCAAAACACTTCAAGCTGAAAGATTAAACTGCCAAGCTCGCTTTCCCTTGGCTTACTTTTACGATTATATATCAACTGACTTCCAATAATGAACTCATCAAGCAACCAACCGAAAGCTATCCTGTTGGGGTCTGGTGACCGTCGACCGAAGGTTCTAACTCAAGTTGATCGCTTACGCCCGATCATTGAAGCGCATTGCGAGATTGTTGCAGAAGACTTTGCTTACAAAACCGATTTTAGCTCCTTGGCTTCAAAGCCTGATTTGGCGATCGTTTTAGGCGGTGACGGATCGGTGTTGCGAGCGGCGAAGCAGATGTGCAATCATCAAGTTCCAGTGCTGGGAGTGAATCTTGGCAAGCTTGGGTTTTTAGCGGATGTCAGCGCGGAAAAACTAGACGCTGCATTGGTTAGTTATGTCGCTGGTGATTATCGACTGACTCAGCATCTGATGCTCCACTGCCAAGTTTTTGAGGGCGAAGAAAAGACTCATGATCTGATTGGTTTAAACGAGATTGCGATTCTGGGTGGGCCTCCGTTTACGATCCAACAGATTGATCTTTCAATCGATGGTCAGTTGGCGACGTGTTATTTGTGTGACGGGTTAATCGTCAGCACTCCGATCGGTTCAACAGCTCATAACCTGTCGGCAGGCGGTCCTATTCTGCGTAAAGACTTGCAGGCGGTTGTGATCAGTCCGATTTCGCCGCACACGTTGACGGTGCGGCCGGTAGTCGATACAGCGGACCGAGTTTACGAAATTGTGGTTGCCAAGCCCAACGAATCGACTTGTGTGGTTTTGGACGGTCAGCAAATATCAAAGCTGACTGAGCAGCACCGAGTTCGGATTTCACGAGCCAAAGCGGTGTTCGAGTTGATTCAGGTTGAAGGCAATAGTTACTACGGCACGCTGCGAGAAAAGCTGGGCTGGGGTGGTCGGTTTGATGCGATTAAGAAGTGAGTTTAACGACTAGCTTCGGCTCGTAAAGGGGATGCGTGAGTGACACTAAAACTGGTGGCCGTACTGCGGTCCATCTTTGGTCAGCGTCATCACTTCGGGGCCGTCTTCGGTCATCAAAATCGTGTGTTCAAATTGTGCTGACGGTTTGCCATCTTTTGTTCGCACTGTCCAACCGTCGCGGCTGTCGATTTCTGATTTGACAGTTCCGCCGTTGATCATGGGTTCGATTGTAAAGCAGACTCCCGGCTGCAATCGATCCCGCTGAGCTTGTATGCTCGGGACGTGCGGGATATTGGGGGCTTGATGGAAAGCCGAGCCGATTCCGTGGCCAACGTACTTTTCTACGATCCCGAAATTTCCGTAAGTTCTGCGAACATGATCGACAATCGTTTCGCCAATGACCGAGACGCGACAGCCAGGTTCTAGCGCCTTGATCGACAAGTACAAACAATCAAATGCACATTGAGTTACCGCCCGCGACAAATCGTCAATCTGCGCGGCGTCGCCAATCAAAAATGTTTCCGACTGATCACCGTGCCATCCGTCGACGATCGTCGTTAGGTCAACGTTTACAATATCGCCCGGTTGTAATTCGTAGGGGCCAGGAATGCCGTGGCAGATTACGTCGTTGATGCTAATGCAGCAGCTTTTTGGAAACGCGTTTTTTTCACCGGGGTAGCCTAAGCACGCCGGGATGTGTCCGTGATCTAGTGTGTATTCATGAATCATTCGGTCCAGATCTGCCGTTTTAGCTCCTGGTAGCACATAAGGACGAACAAAATCCATCAGCTGGGCGTTGAAACGACAGGCCGCTCGCATTAGGTTGCGTTCTTGTTCTACTAATTTCAGTCGGGAATGTCTTCGAAGCACCGTAAACGCTTTCTTGAAACGTCGCCTTTGAAATCAAGCGACTTTAGTTCTGGATCCGGTTTTCACCGGCGTCGGTTTTGTTGGAGCCAGATTCAATCCATGTAAGATTCTACTCAAAAAAGGCTAATTCTCCTACCCTGTCAGCAGGACGCAACTTGCTGAAATTCGAACCTTAATTGCAGCAGAAGGCTCTAAATCAGTCCTAACTGAATCAAGGCTGATTTGTTAGGATGTCGGCTTGAAAAAACAGACCGATCAACACCGACTGGCTCAAGAACCTTTGTTCGCGTGGCAGCTCTAATTACTATAAGGACACAACGGTGCCCAAATACAACCCGGCAGAAATCGAACCTCGTTGGCAACGATACTGGGACGAAAACAAGACCTTTGCAACGAATGTGAATGCGACTGGCCCGAAACTGTACGCGTTGGACATGTTCCCGTACCCCAGTGGTGAGGGGCTTCACGTTGGGCATCCTGAAGGATACACCGCAACGGACATCGTTTCACGGCACGCGCGGATGAAAGGCAAGACCGTTTTGCATCCGATGGGGTTTGATGCGTTCGGTTTACCAGCTGAAGAGCACGCGATCAAGCACAATGCGTCGCCACGCGAATTCACCGAAAAGAACGTCAAAACGTTCGTGCGACAACTGAAGGACTTGGGTTTCAGCTACGATTGGGACAGGCAGGTTTCGACCACGGATTTGGCGTACGTCAAATGGACGCAATGGATCTTCTTGGTGTTGTTTGACACCTGGTTTGATCCGGAGCAACAAAAAGGCCGGCCGATTAGTGAATTGCCAATTCCAGAGGACGTAGCGAGTCGAAGCGACCAAGCCGTCCAAGAGTATCGAGATAAACATCGTTTGGCTTATGAATCTCATGCGCCGGTTAACTGGTGTCCCGGCTTGGGAACGGTGATGGCCAACGAAGAAGTGGTCGACGGTTTTGCCGAAGTCGGTAGCGTGCGTCATCCGGTTCAACGCGTGCCGATGCGGCAGTGGATGCTGCGAATCACCGCGTACGCCGATCGACTTGAAAACGAGTTGAGCGACGTCAACTGGCCCGAGGGCATCAAGAAACTACAGCGAGATTGGATCGGTCGCAGCGTGGGAGCGCACGTTGATTTCTTCATCGGCGACACCAGCGCGGTAGATGGTTGGAAAACAGACCGCGCTGCCAACGGATTTTCAGAATCTCAAGCGGCCGACACACTGCGAATTTATACGACTCGGCCTGACACGTTGTACGGTGCGACCTACATGGTGATCGCGCCTGAACATTCGGCAGTCGAAGCGTTGACGACCGATAAACAAGCGGCGGTGGTCAAACGATACTGTGACGACGCGGCGATTAAAAGCGACCGTGATCGACAGGACGACCGCACCAAGAAGACCGGTGTGTTTACTGGCAGTTATGCGATCAACCCGGTCAATGGTAAAGCCGTCCCGATCTGGATCGCGGACTACGTATTGGCCAGTTACGGTACGGGCGCGATCATGGCTGTCCCGGCGCACGACAAACGCGATTTTGAGTTTGCTCAAATGTACGACTTGGAAATTATGCCCGTCGTTCAACCACCTGCCGATAACAAAGCCGACGCGGCAAAGGTCGCCGCTGGAGAAGCTTGTTTTGTAGGTGTTGGCACTGCGATCAACAGCGGTGAATTCGACGGGCTCGCAACGGAAGAGTTCAAACAGAAGATCATTGTGCAGTTGGACGAGTCTGGCTGCGGTGGCACAGCTGTTAACTATAAGCTACGAGACTGGTTGTTTAGTCGGCAACGGTTTTGGGGAGAACCCTTTCCGATTTTGCACGAACTTGACGAAGCGGGGAACAAAACGGGTCGTTTGCGTCCAGTGCCAGCAGAGGATTTGCCAGTCAAGCTTCCGGAACTTGAGGACTTCAAGCCGCATGGACGGATGGAACCGCCGTT
>CAZHCH010000135.1:0-7224 GCA_964530985.1 uncultured Pirellulaceae bacterium
CGCCTCGGTATTTTCAATCACAACAGGTGGTTTTTGCCGGAGCAACTCAATAAACATCTCGACCAAATCTTGCTTACCCGTTTTATCTTGCATCTCTTTTAGATCCCCGCTGAGCACCATTTGGCCCTGATGCAATAACCCGAATCGTGTGCAAACCCGCTGTGCTTGTTCAAGACGGTGAGTACAGAGAATGACGATTTTGTTTTGTTGCTTTAGCAGTTCGATATAATCAAAAACCACCTGACTACCGACCACATCCAAACCCAATGTCGGTTCATCTAAAATCATCACGGGCGGGTCATGGATCAGCGCCCGTGCAAGATTCAGGCGTTGTTTTTGCCCTGTACTTAGTGTCGCGCAACCGCGATCAATGAACTCACTCAGCTGCAAGACTTCCGTCAAATGCTCAATCCGTTTGGGCAATTCAGCTTCAGCCATTCCGTAGGCTTCACCAAAAAAAGCAAGCATTTCTCGGCCAGTCAGCCATTGATAAATCCCGGCCGATGCCGAGACAAAACCAATTTGTCGTTTAAGTTCGTTAGGCTGATTCGTGCTTTGAATTCCATTGATTTCTGCAAAACCAGCGTCAGGTTTCAGCAGACCCAAAATCATTCGCATCACCGTCGTTTTCCCAGCACCGTTAGGTCCCAGCAGCCCGAACACCTCGCCCTCCGCAACCTCAAACGAGACATCTCGAACAGCACGCACCTCGCGGTCAGCAACATAAAACGTTTTGCAAAGATGGTTGATACGAATCATTTTGCGATCATTGTATTCACAAATCCCAACCGGTGCAGGCGGGCTGCCCCGAAATTATGTATCTGAATACGGATGATCGAGGTCAGCAGTTCCGCTGCTGTTGCCTTAATTCGCAGAAATTTAAAAAAACCAACCTATAACCAAGCATGTTTAAGGCCAGTTCGTAGCGGACATACCTGACAAAACACTATACTGTGATTCTCGCTACCAACTTATATAACGAACACCTCTGACGGTTTGGCCGTGACCGAAACAAAAATCCAACCAGAACAATGGCTCGGCAACTTCGGGCTCGATGGATTTCGTCCCGGCCAGCAAAACGTGATCAAAGCGATTTTAGCCGGCCGTGACACATTGTGCATCATGCCCACTGGCGGTGGGAAAAGTCTCTGCTTCCAACTGCCTACAATCGCTCGCCAAGGCGTCACGATCGTGATCTCACCGCTGATCGCATTGATGAAAGACCAAGTCGATTCGTTGCTTGAACGCGGCATCCCAGCGACATTCGTCAACAGCACATTAAGCTTGGACGAACAGCAAACGCGAATCGCCGACATGGTTGCCGGCAAATACAAACTGGTCTACATCGCCCCAGAGCGATTGCGAAGCAGTTCGTTTATGCGTTCAGTCCAACGCACGAAAATTCAAATGCTGGCCGTCGACGAAGCACACTGTATCTCGCAATGGGGACACGACTTCCGCCCAGACTATGCTCGACTGGGCAGGTTTCGCGAACGATTGGGCAACCCACAGACAGTTGCATTGACCGCGACGGCAACCAGCTTAGTACAAGACGACATCGCCAAGATTCTCCGACTTGAAAACCCTTCCAAGTTCGTAACGGGTTTCGCTAGGACCAACTTAACCCTTTCGGTGAAAGCCCCAAAAGGCAATGTCGACAAGGACCATGAACTCGTCCGTTTTCTAAAGTCACACCCCGGCTGCGGAATCATCTACGCTTCGACTCGAAAGAGCTGCGAGAAACTAATCGAACTGCTCTCCGAAGAAATCGACCGCAGCATCGCTTTTTACCACGCTGGTTTGCCAATCGACATGCGGCGGAAGGTCCAAGAGCAATTCATGTCCGGCGAAACTGAAATCATCGTCGCCACGAATGCGTTTGGCATGGGAATCGACAAATCTGACTTGCGGTTCGTGATTCACTACAACTTGCCAGGCAGCATCGAAGCTTACTATCAAGAAGCTGGCCGCGCCGGTCGTGATGGCGAACCATCTGAATGCCTGATGCTTTACTCCTACCAAGACAAATTCATCCAAGAGTTCTTTATCGAGAATTCTTATCCATCCAAAGAAACAGTTCGAGAAGTCTACTCGTATTTGTGCTCGATCAACAAAGATCCGATCGAGATGACTCTACAAGAGGTCAAAGATGACCTTGGATTGCAGATCGGCACCAGCGGCATCGCGACCTGCGAAAATCTACTAGAAAAATCTGGCGCCATCGAACGACTGGACAGTCGCCAAAACGCAGCCGGAATTCGAATCGATTCGGACATGAACACGTTAATCGATTTGCTACCGCGAACCGCTCGCAACCAACGACACGTAATGCGCGGGCTCGAACGAGTCGTTGGCGACTTGCGGCACGAACGAGTAATGTTTCAACCGCAGTGGCTCGCCGAAACCTTGGAGATGAAGTGGGAGGCAGTCAACCGAACGATCAAGCAGTTAATAAAGCTACCGATGGTCGATTACATCCCCCCGTTTCGTGGGCGAGCAATTCACGTCAAGAATCGCCGGACCAAGTTTTCCGATTTAAAGATCGATTTTGCCGAACTGGCCCGACGACAGAAAGCCGAACACGACAAACTGGACAGCGTGATTCGCTTGGCAACCACCCGGCGGTGCCGACAACTAGAAATCCTCGAATACTTCGGTGATCCCGACCGCAAACGCTGTGGCAACTGCGACAACTGCGGCTCGACAAAAGATCTCGGCCCGGTCGCCAAAGAGAGCTTCGGTAGCCCCGACGCGTGCCTATACGCCGTCCAAGTCGCGATCAGCGGGGCCGCTCGCACGCACGGGCGATTCGGAAAAACGTTGATCGCCCAAATGCTGACCGGATCTACCTCAAAAAAAATCAAACAACTCGGCCTCAATCGAATCTCCACACACGGATTACTCAAATCACTTCGACAAGCTGATGTTGGCGAACTATTGGATTTCTTGTTGGCTCGCGGGTACCTAACTCAAGTTGAAACAACAAAATTTCGCCCCACGATGCAAGTTACTGACGCCGGTCGACAAGTCATGTTTGGCGAAATCGACTTGGACTTTACCACCCTTCTGCCACTCAAACTTGCCAGCACGTTGTCGTCGCAGTTTAAAAACAAAAAACCACATCGCTCACAACCAATCGCCAACGACAACACCTACCCATCCAATCAAACCGATCCTGATCAAATCCAAGAATCAATCGATGAAGCTACTTCCCAAGCGCTAACGGCTACCAGTGACGCCTTTTTAGTGGAACCAATTACCAACGCCCCAGAAACCGACCTTATCGACGATTTGGTTGGTTTGGGATTTGAAATGGACTTGGCCTCCGAAGCCGACGAAGCGTTGGACGAAATCGAAGCTGAAGTGGATTCCGAAAATGAAGTAGTTATAAACGCGGCGGATAAAGAAGGCACAATAAACATCAAAGAAGAACTTGAAGACGACCGGTCCGCCGCAGCCCCGCCGTCAAGTACTGCAAAACAGAGAAACAAGCAATCAACCGACCGCGTCACTCGAGTCGACTTACCGACAACCTCATTAGTCCAACCGTCATTCTACTGGACTTGGCAATTGCTCATCGACGGATATTCGGTCGAACACATCAGACAGACCCGCGGAATCGAACGGTCAGCGATCTTCGACCACGCTAATCGAGCGATCGAGAGCGGCCGAACGGTCCAAGTGACTTGGCTTTTAGCCCCGGAAAAGATCGCCGCGCTAAAGCAACTGGTACAAACCCACCCCAATTCCCGTATGCCTGCTTTGATGGCTGAGCTACCGTCGGGGATCGAGCCGTTCGAGCTGCAATTTTTCCTGAAGGCCAATAACACTTTAGATGTGGCTTAGCTCACCTCAAAACAACACCTAACCTGTATTTCGAACTACAAAACATGCCCGTTAGCAACCGCCCCTTGTCTTCGCAGGCCAAACGAGACGTTTCCCCGGCTCGCCTCCCAAACGGCCGACGAACCGGAACTTTCGAACGTACCGCAACAGCCTCGCAGGGTTTAGCTATTTTCGCTACAATTGTCTTCCCAGTCGATTTAGACTGAAAACGATATCCAACAGACCTGAGTCATCTGGCCCAGAAAAACTTTAAATAAAACGTGAAGTCTCCACCGATCTGCGTAGGACTTTACGATCTTAAGGACTTATGGAAAACCCTTCAGACCCCCAACGCTCGCAAGAAGACAGTCAGGGACGGGCAGGCCGCAGTTTTAATTGGCTGTTTCCAGCTTTGTTTATATTCTTGATCATCTTGCTGCTAGTAAGCATATTTACCAACACGCCTCGGTCAGAAATCAGCTACAAAGATTTTCTGAACTTTGTCGAAGGTAGAGATCAAAAAGGTGAACTCGTGCGCGACGACAACGATCAGCCGCTCGATTCGCTCATTGAATTTGTTGACTTTGGTCCGTACTCCGCAAAAGGTATGTTTAAAGTCGCAATCAGTAAACAAGACACGTTCAACCGACGCACCGGCGCCGTGGAAAAGCCCCCAAAAGGTGCCAAGCTTGAGAGATTTTTCTCAGTCAATCTCGGTGGCCCTGATTCGCCCGATCGAGAAGCTGCCATTGAAGCGGTCAAAAAATCAGGAGTGATTCGTTACGACATCGACTCACCCAGCAACGCTTCAGCATGGTACTACGCGATGTTTTTGGCGCTGACCTTCGGCATCTTGATGTTCATGATGGTTTCGATGCGTCGCTCACAAAACCAAATGATGGGTGGTGGCGGATTCTTGTCCAGCTTCTCTCGTAGCCCCGCTAAACGTTACGAAGCTTCCGACAAACCGGTAACATTCAAAGACGTCGCCGGCCTCGAAGGCGTCAAAGCTGACCTAGGTGAAATCGTTGAGTTCTTAAAAGACCCCAGTCGTTTCGAAAAACTCGGCGGACGCGTTCCCAAGGGTGCCTTACTGATCGGCCCTCCTGGAACCGGAAAAACACTGCTTGCTCGAGCCATCGCTGGCGAAGCTGGCGTACCTTACTTTTCAGTCAACGGCTCCGAGTTCATTCAAATGTTCGTTGGCGTGGGTGCCAGTCGAGTGCGAGACTTATTCGCGACCGCTAAAGCCCAGTCGCCCGCGATTATCTTTGTCGATGAAATCGACGCCGTCGGTCGCCAACGCGGCGCTGGCGTGGGCGGTGGACACGACGAAAGAGAACAAACGCTCAACCAAATCCTTGGCGAAATGGATGGTTTTCAAGTCAATGACGCCGTCATCGTGGTCGCTGCAACCAACCGACCCGATATTCTAGATCCTGCGTTACTGCGTCCAGGTCGCTTCGACCGGCACGTTACCGTCAGCCGCCCTACCAAAACCGGACGCTTGGCGATTTTCAAAGTTCACGTGCGAGACGTACCGCTGGGCGCCGATGTTGATCTGGACGTCATGGCCCAAGCGACCGTTGGCATGACCGGAGCGGACATCAAAAACTTAGTCAACGAAGCCGCACTATGGGCGGCGCGAAAAGACAAAACAAAAGTCGAGATGGAAGACTTCTACTACGCCCATGACAAAGTCTTGATGGGAGCCAAACGTGAAGAAATTTTGTCCGACGAGGAAAAAGAAAAAACGGCCTACCACGAAGCCGGCCACACACTGACCGCTTGGCGGCTCAAAGGCGCCAGCCCCGTGCACAAAGTTACCGTCATCCCCCGCGGTCGAGCGCTCGGCGTAACCCAGATGGTCCCTGACGAAGACCGTATGAACATGTCGCAGAACGACATCTTGGACAACTTGGTCGTGCTACTAGGCGGCCGCGCGGCCGAAGAGTTAATCTACTCAGAACTTTCAGTCGGTGCCGAAAACGACCTCGAACGCGCCACCTCGATGGCTCGGCGCATGGTCACACACTGGGGGATGAGCGAAAAGCTTGGCCCCGTCAGTTACAAAACCAGTGACGAAGACCCATTCTTGGGCGGTCAGATCCACAAAACCAGCCAATTTTCTGAACACACGTTAGAAACAATCGACGCTGAAGTTCATTCCATTTTGACCGCCGCCGCCAAGCGTGCGTTGGACCTGTTGGTCGAACACAAAGAAGACTTGGAAGCGATTACTCGCGGCCTGATGGAACACGAGGAACTCGATCGCAAACAGATCACCGAACTCATCGGCGACAGCGTTCACGCGACCCGGCAGAAAGCAATTCAACAAGCCGAAGCCAAAAAAGAAGGGGAATCCGCAAAGCAAACTGCTCCAGAAACCGTACGCGCCGACGACACCAATTCGACCTCTACCAGCTAAAATCCCAAGAGAAAGTTAACGCAAGGCCGCAAAGACGCAAAGGGTAATTCGCAATCACTCTTTGCGGTTAGCGCCTTTGCGAGAGACAATACCGATACTAAAAAGAGTTCAGTTGCCCCAATGAACCACCTGTTGGAATAAATGCCAGCCTCTCCGTGAAAGTAGCATTCTCAACCAGAGCAACCGACATCCAATCTCCGTCGTCCAGCTAAATCCGCATTGATTCCGCTCTTCAAATTTTGCTATTTTCTCTGCTCAGCAATCTTCTCAAGTGGTTCATGAGCAATGTTTCGACGCACCCCCAAACCGGTCACCCTAGCCGATGACATTCGCGTAACTCGTAAGTCCGGAATTCGCACGGCGATTTATGTGACGCTATTGGTGTCGGGGATTGTCCCGGCATTCTCGATGTTAGTGGGTGGTCAAGAGAATGTGCCGTTTACGGCGCATTTGAGCAAACTAGCATCCGTCGTGTTGCATACTTACCCACTGACCGTAGCGATCGCGGTGATTACTCTTTCACGAAAGCAAAAATGGTTGCGTTGGGGCAAGTGGTTTTTCGCAGCGTCGATCGTTACGCTGTGTGCGAGTTTAGGAAACGCGATTGGCGAAGTCACCGGGTACGGCGTTGTCGAGCCCGCAATGATCTTCGGCGCTCATTCAAATCCGATTTTTGGAATTCCCGTGGCCTGCATCAACAACCTTGCTGGATTTTATCGTGAGTATGGCTTCGGCACATTCCTCGCCGCGATATTGGTTGGCACTTATGCGGGCACAACCGCGAGTCGTTTCCTGCGTCACGTCCCCAAAGACCGCAGCGAAGCAATCGCCTTGGCTCAAAGTTTGGTCGACGTCCGCCGCGCCGCCTAGAACGATGCTTCCCTTGCAAAAGTAGCGGACTTTCCGTTGCCAATGCCGCCATTGCTTGATGCGTCGCTGCAGCGTGCGTAGTTGTCCGTCTTGGAACCGGC
>CAZHCH010000136.1:0-7116 GCA_964530985.1 uncultured Pirellulaceae bacterium
CCCAGAAACGGGTACAAACCAATCGCTAACGCTCCAGCGAGGAAAGTACCTACCCAAAAATCGTACCAGCCCAGCAAGTCCAATCGGAACGGTTCTCCACCGGTCACCCACAGTACCGGCTTGAAACTCATCAGGTCAGCGATGGTTGCAACCGTTGCCAGCAAGATAAAGATATAACCGTATTTTTCCAGTCGCCGTGACGTGTCTCCTTTGGGACCGCGATGGCGAAAGCCGTTACCGACCGTTTCCGCAAGCGCGCCGCAGGAGCAAATGTATGAGCAGTAGATCTTTCCATACTTGATCGTAAACAGCGGCACGACAACAAACGTCAAAAAGACCGCCCAAATCACGCCTACAATCCCCACCATATGCCACCACTCTGGATCGCCCGGTTGAGCGACTGGATTGACTTTAAATGCAGACATATTCAACGGCCAAGCGTTAAGTGATTTCCTCAATAATGGAGTGATCCAATTGCGTCCGAAAAGCACCACCAAAAAAGTTGGGATGCCCCACCACAGCGTCCATTGACAGGCGATGATCGTCAAATTGCGTTTCCAGATGATCTTGTTGTTGGTCTTTACCGCCCAGTAGATCCCAAAGACTCCGATCAGTCCGAAGTAACACAGATAATAGAAATCTGAGAGCTTGGCAAAATAGAGCGGACCACGTCCGGTAATATTTCCACGTTCAGTGATTTTTTGGTTTTCAGGAGCAGGCTTCAGTGAATCGTAAGCGTCTTTAACCGACAGGTCGCTGCCGACGCTCGTCAAGTTCAGATTCAAATAGTACGGACCGGCACCGGCTTGTGCCTGATCTGAAGTCACTGCATCAGGGACAATCATGCCAGCGATAAACAACATGATGAAACCTGTCAGCAAGAGCTTAAACGCCGGCACGCGAAACGGAGCACTCTTGCCTGGCTTGGACATCAACCCTTGGACGATCCTAGCGCCAATCAACAACACACCACCGACTGGAACCAACGTTCTGAGGATAAAACTCCATGGCTGAGCCGTCGGATTGAGAAAGCCCAACCAAGATGGCCACAGGAATTTGCCTTCAGCGTATTCGGGGTGCAGCGTAAAGTGCCCCGTGCCATAGTACAAAAACAAGCCGACCAGAATACCGATGATCGACCAGATCACACGTTGCTTGGTCCAAACCCCATCCAGTTCCATTCCCGTGTCCATCAGGAACTCGATCGGAGGAAGCGTCCCAATCAAGACGATTACCTTATCGTTCTTGAGCGTGGATACCTTACCGTCGATCTCCAAATCGACTTCTTTGTCGCGACTGGCCTTTAGGTTACTTTTTAGGATCGCATTGATTTCACCTTTAGCAATCGCTTCATCCAGCAGGCGGCGGTTTTCTGTTTTGGCTCGGAAGAAATCCTCGCCGCGATACGAAATGGTAACGCGATTGTGATTTTTCAGCATCAACGCCGCTTCGATCGCCGAGTTTCCACCGCCGACGACCAGCACGTCTTCATCGTTGTAATCTTCGCTGGTGTGCAATCGGTAAGTAACTTTCTTACAGTCATCGCAACCATCGATTTTGAGTTTTCGCGGTTGCCCTTGCCGTCCAATGGCCACCACCACATGCCGTGATGGGAACTCGGTTCCGTCTTTGCACTGAACAACGAACTGCTGGTCGCCTCGCTTGACAATCTTGACGACTTCGACGCCTTCGCGATATTTCAACTTTCGATCGGCGACCGTCTTCTCAACGATTTCCAAAAAATCATTCCGGTCGAGATCGGTGTCAACGTCTAGTTCGCTGATGTTTTTAATTGATTGCGGTTCAGCGTAGACCTTCTTGCCAGCGGGGAACGTTCGCACGGTACTGGCCAATTGATTACGTTCAATCAAAACGTACTTGAGGCCCCGTTTTTCACATTCGATCGCCGCTGAAATACCCGCAGGGCCCCCACCAACGATGACAAGGTCAAGCCCTTCAAGGTCTTCGGAACCTTTAAACAGCCGGGACTTTTCCATCCCTTCGATGACTTGTCGGCCTTGATTGGCAGCCACCTTTACCAGCGGCAAGCCAGTTACGTCGCCAACGACAAACAACCCTTTGACGCTCGATTCATACCGTGAATCAACGATCGGCAGGATCTCTTGCGGTGGAACGGTTGCGAAATACTTCTTCCCAGATGACGCCATGCCTCAAACACCCAGTTTGTTCAAATTGGCCAATGAGGGGTTTGCTTTAGCGTAAGCTCAAACCAGCTTGCAACAGCCCACCCATAAAATAATACTTACACGCTATCTATGTGTAGCCAGTAATACTAACGGATTACGACGACTATGGATATTTCACTTTTAGAAAACTTGGATCAACCGTCTGGTACCCAAAGCTAAAAGCGTGCTAAAACTGACATTCTTTGAATTCTGCTTTATCGATTGCCACGTCGCTTGGTTCACAATTGCGGAATCGCAAGAAAATCCTAGACTCAACGTGCAAATACACACGATCTTGGTGAACATGCCATTTCCCATCCTCACACTTGGCTTTCACCGCAACCAATCTAAGGCGATTCAATGACCGACTACTTCGAACGCAGCGCCATCGTCCACCGACAGTTGCGAGGAAAAATTTCCTTGGTCAGCAAAATGCCGATCGAAACTCGTGATGACCTGTCGATTGCTTACACGCCGGGAGTCGCTGGCCCGTGTGAACTGATCGCCAAGGACCCGAGTTTAGCAAGCGAACTAACAATTAAGCGAAATACTGTGGCAGTCATAAGTGACGGATCGGCCGTATTAGGCCTGGGTAATATTGGGCCGCTGGGTGCGATTCCGGTGATGGAAGGCAAGGCGTTACTGTTCAAGCAATATGGTGACATCGACGCCTGGCCGATTTGCTTGGACACTCAAGACTCTCAAGAGATTATCGAAACCGTGCGTCGGATCGCACCTGTCTTTGGCGGCGTCAATCTAGAAGATATCTCGGCGCCGCGTTGCTTCGAAATCGAAGCTGCATTGCAAGACCTTGGCATCCCCGTCTTTCATGACGACCAACACGGAACCGCTGTCGTATTGCTTGCCGCGTTAATCAATTCCAGTCGCGTACTAAATAAACCTCTGGAAGAAATGAAAGTAGTCATCAACGGTGCGGGCGCCGCAGGAACCGCGATCGCCAAGTTGCTGCGCTGCGTTGGCAACGACCCCGATGTTTGTGTACCAGTCGCCGACGTCGTGATCTGTGATTCGAAGGGGGCAATCCACAAAGAGCGTGGCGATCTCTCGCCGTACAAACACGAAATCCTGAAGTTCTCAAACCGACACAGTCGAAGCGGCACACTACAAGAAGTTCTCGCCGGTTGCGATGTCTTTATCGGTGTCAGCAAAGGTGGTTTGCTCAATCGCGATGACATTGCAACAATGGCCGATAACGCGATCGTTCTTGCCATGGCTAACCCAGAACCTGAGATCATGCCAGACGAAGCCAAGGCCGGTGGCGCGGCAATTATTGGAACAGGTCGCAGTGATTTCCCAAATCAGGTCAACAACCTGCTGGCGTTCCCAGGGATCTTTCGCGGTGCTTTGGACGCGATGGCGACTCGCATTACAGAAAAGATGAAAATCGCCGCTGCTCATGCGCTTGCCCAGACGATCACCCAACCGACGGCAGAACGAATCTTGCCTGACCCGTTGGATCGCCGAGTGGCTCCTTGCGTTGCTCAGGCTGTGGGTGCCGCCTGGACCGCCGACGATGCTTAACCGGCAAGCCTGCTGAAGCCCTTCACCAACCATTTCTAGCTGCTCACTTGTACGTCGTCGACTCCGAACCGAATCAACAACTAAGATTCAACGCTTGTTTTTTTGACAGGCAGCATGAGCAGGGCAGGCAAAATTAATATGTCCGCAATGATTGCCAAAACGAGCATGCACGAAATTGAAAAAGAAAAATTACTGACAACCGTCATTTCACTGGCACCATAAACAACTAGTCCCGCGATTGCGATCGCGGTTGTGTGCATCATCGCAGGGCCGCACTGGGCAATCGCTTTTCGAACCGGGGTAATGATGTTATCGGCCGTGCCACCAAAGGCTCGAAAGCGAAGCAAAAAGTGCGTCGTGTCGTCGACCGCTATCCCCAAAGCAACACTAGCCGTCATCGCGATTGACAAATCAATCGGCCAGTTTATCCAACCGAGCAAGCCGAAGAGAGCGACAATTGGAAATAGGTTAGGCAACATCGCCAACAGACCTAAACCAAAAGAACGCAAGACAATCATCAGCACAGGCGTGATGATAATAAACGCCAACAAGAAGTTATAATAGAAATCTTGAAGCAGCCTGGCTTGAGCACTATGAAACAGATAATTTTTCCCTGTGTAGCTCAACCTAATCGTAGATGTGATTCCTGCGAATTCATCTGTCTCCATTAACTTGTCTACCGCGTCAGACGCCGCGTCCAATACGGTCTCCTTAAGCTCTTGAACATCTATTTCTCTTGTAAAGGGGAACCGAAAGCTAATTCGCCACGACTCAGACTTGGAGGACACATCTAAAAATCGTGACTTGGCCAATTCATCTCGCTGATCATCTATCTTGCTTTGAATCATGGACCGCTTCATCTTAGATCTGAAACTGGTTCCTGTCGGTTCACGAGGCAGGTAGTTTAGCAATGAATGAGCTGAATCAATTTCTTGCAATGATGATACGTACCGCTGGATCTGATAAACCAGCCGAGCGCGCACATGAAAGTCAACCTCGCCAACGTCCTCGAATTCGATCACGAGTTCGGACTGATCAACTGGGCCAATGTGTTTTTCGAGACTGGCTAACTTCGTAATGAAGTCTGATTTCTCATCAAATAGCTTTTCAACTTGTACTCGCGCAGACAATCGGCTCAGCCCTACAGCAGCGCACAACATTAACAATACGCCTGCAAATGCAAAGAAAGATCGATGCCGTTGTACCGACAACGAGATTCGATCCCACAAATGATCCTGATCACCGTGGGCAGCGAGTTTCCTTTGTCCTGCTCTTCCCAGCCTGTGTAACAACCACGGAACGACGATCAACTGAAACAAGAGCGCGAAACCAGCTCCCATTGCGCAGAACAAGCCAAAACTTCGAATGGCCGGAAAACTACTACGTAACAGTGACAACATTCCAATCGCAGTCGTTAACGCTGAAATACTACAAGGCTTCCACGCAATGGCCAGCAGCTTTCTTGGGTCACCGATCGCGTCGAGACTGTAATGAATTAAGTGAATGCTTCCGGAGGTCGTCAGAATGTAAACTAGCGCGGGGATGATTGACATCATCCCGCCAAATTTGAAACCTAAAATCGGCACGACTGCGATGCTGCACGCAGCTGCTCCGATCGCAGCCAAAAAAACAATCGAAGACAAGAAGATGTTCTTCAAGCAGTAGAACGAAGTAATCGCCGCTAAGAAAATTGACGGCAAGAAAAAATAAATAATTGACTCCCGCAGCGAATTATCGATGCTGAGTCCAACGTACGGGTAGCCACCAAAAATAATCTCCTTCAACTCAAGATCATCTGTCTCCGCAATCGCAATCTCGACCTGTCCCATCGCTCCTCGGCGATCTGACGATCCAGCCTTGGTAAGCTGAATGAGCGCGAGAGTCTGCTTGGTGTCGTCGATTCCGAAAAAGATACCCTTGAAGCGATTTACGATATGCTTGGCCGACAAGTCAAGCTCGGCGCGAAGTTTTTTAAGTACGTCCGAACCATTAACAACTGACTGAATCAAACCGCTCGAATCTTCACTGGCAAGGTTTTCGCAGAATTGCTTCAGACGGGGGTCGTCGACCGTACAACCCTCCCATGTAACTAGCAGGAAATCATCCGACCCAAACTTCCCCTCGAATTCATTATATTGCTGGCGAGTCGGTGAGTTATCCGGAAGCCACTGAAGCACATCTTCCGTATTGGATTGAAATTTAGACAACCCGAAAACACACAACAGTAGGCTCAGCAGCAGCAATATGCCTCCGGCCAAGTCAAATTGCGTATGTCTTTGTGTGTTTTCCAACGGAAACTCGATCGGACAGTTGCGACGCAATAACAATGGAATCACGAGCATTCAAAGCCAATTTACGTGGCTTAAAATACCGAAAATTACCTAGAAACTGCTTTCGCTCGTTTCAAAATAGATGGATACTAGTAATTGCCCACCAGTGATCCCGAAATCGTAACAGAAATCAATTTGAGCCCTTTCTATTGTTGGTAAAAAGTCGTAAAAACTAGCTCGTCTGCTGGTGACTTTTTCCGATTGCGACAACTAAGATGACCCACTTGAATCGCTATTTTATCGTTCATATTCAAATAAGAATGTAAGAATCGGCGACTCTCGGCGACGAAAGACATGAACGATTCGGATGCAGTTCAGTTTCTGCACTCGGACCGTTGACCGATTTCTATGAATCAAAGTTTTCCCCCAATGAATTTGACTACTTTCTCCGCAACACAACATCATTCGATAAGTAAGCAACGGGCAACGAAGTCAGATCAGCTGATAGCCATGCGTAATACAGAAAGTGGCCAGCCGCTTTTCTGCATTCACCCATCAGGTGGTGACATCGGCATCTATCGCAAGTTTGCAGCAAGAACATCGCCCAATCTCTCTGTTTTCGGAATTCAGTCACGATTGCAATGCGGTGCGACTTCCGAGTTTTCCAGTCTTAGTAGAATGGCATTCGAGTACGCTGATCTAATCAATGAACACCAGCCGATGGGCGACATTCGACTGTTAGGATTTTCCCTTGGAGGATTCCTAGCTTCGCTGATGGCCTTCGAGCTACAACAATTTGGCCGGACGGTTTCGTTCCTTGGATTAATCGATAGCAACCCAAATTGGACGGTCGCTACAGACACTTCACGACAGGAACTTTGTTTGAGACTAACCCAAGTCTTTACCAAATTCCAAGGCATTGGACTTATGCAACGAAAGCCATTGGAAGCCGTTGAACGAGACGTTGCGATCCTTGTCGACTCATGCATGAGTGACCCGCCAGTTTCATCTGCAGAGGCCATGGCCATCACAACTGCATTGGGTTACGTCCCCAGTCGCAAACGCGAATCAGATCTGATAATGAAATTCACCGACACATTCCTTACCCATTGCCGGTT
>CAZHCH010000137.1:0-7106 GCA_964530985.1 uncultured Pirellulaceae bacterium
CGACTTCATCCGACGTATTATAAAGATAGAAACTCGCTCGGCAGCTGGATTTGATATCCAAATGCTGGTGCAGTGGCATCGCACAGTGATGGCCAGCGCGAATTGCAACGCCCTTTTGATCTAGCAAGATTGAAATGTCTTGCGGCGACACTCCCTCGATTACGAAGCTCACCAATCCAGCTCGTTTGTCAGCCGCAGGTCCAAAAATTCGCAAGCCCTCAATCTCGTTCAACCGCTCCATCGCTCGAGCGGCTAGCGATACTTCGTACGAATGGATGTCATCCATATCAAACTGATTCAAATAATCGACCGCTGCCCCCAAGCCAATCGCTTCCACGATCGGTGGCGTCCCAGCTTCAAATCGAGCCGGCAGTTCGCCTTGGGTAAATCCTTTGGTGGTGACTTGATCGATCATGCTGCCGCCACCCAAGAACGGCGGCATCGCTTCCAAGATCGCTTGCTTGCCCCACAAGATTCCGATCCCTGACGGGCCAACCATCTTGTGACCACTGAAAGCAACAAAGTCTGCATCCCAAGCCTGTACGTCGGTTTTGCTGTGCGGTGTGTGCTGTGCCGCATCGACCAATACCTTCGCGCCGACCGCATGAGCCAACTTCACTAAATCAACCACCGGCGTGATCGTCCCCAACATATTGGACACCGCAGCAAAGGCAACCATCTTCGTGCGATCGGTTAGTTTTTCCTGAAAGTCATCCAAATCAAGCTCGCCCGCGGAATCGATATTAGCAAACTTCACCACCGCGCCCGTTCGAGCGGCCAATTGCTGCCAAGGCACGATATTCGAATGATGTTCAAAAATCGTCAGCAGAATCTCGTCACCCTTCGACAAGTTTTGATTACCCCAAGCGTGAGCTACCAAGTTAATTGATGCCGTGGTTCCAGAAGTAAATATCACTTCATTGTTGTGCGGCGCGTTGATGAAACTTTGCACTGATGTACGAGCATTCTCGTACTCGGCCGATGATTGCTCGCTCAGCCAATGAATGCCGCGATGAACATTGGCATAAGTAGACCGATAGCAACGATCCATCGCGTCCAGAACTTGTCGTGGGTGCTGAGTCGAAGCGCCGTTGTCCAGGTAGATCAAGTCTCGCTGACGATGGATCTGTTGATCCAAAATCGGGAAGTCTTTTCTAACTTCAGTGGCCGAAAAGGCGGCATGGGTCATCTTGTGGGTCTTTCTTTCAATTTGTCTCATCAAGCATATGCAACGCCACCTTAGTCGGCAATTAGTGGCAAGCGATCAACTGGGATCGGTGAAATCCCAACGGCAGCACTGACGAGCTGATTGACGTATTCAGATTTTGAGCCATTGCAAAAGACATGGGCGATCGGCTGGCCCTTTTCGACAGCGTCACCAATCTTAGGCAAGAATTCAATCCCTGTTGAATGGTCGATCGGGTCACCTAGCTTCTTCCGGCCACCGCCCATTTCAATCACTGCCAATCCTAATCGCTCCGCGTTAACTCGGCTTAAAAATCCATTCTCATTGGCAAGTACAGGCTGCTTATTTGCCAACGTCCGTTGAGCTTCGATGTCGCCGCCATGAGCTTTAACCATTTCAACCAGTCGTTGATAGGCTTCACCGGAATCGATCTTTTCTTGTAGTGTCCTGCGAGCCTGATCCGTTGAATCGCAAACTTCAGCTTGATTCAACAGACGAGCGGCTAACTCCAACGTCAGTTCCGTGACATCTGCAGGCCCTTCACCTTTTAAAACTTGGACTGATTCGTCGATCTCTACCACATTACCGATCATGTTACCTAGCGGTTGATTCATGTCCGTCACGATCGAAGACGTTTTCAAACCTAACTGATTGCCGACAGTTACGAGACTCCGCGATAGTTCGCGAGCTTGGTCGAGCGTTTTCATGAACGCGCCGCTGCCCCATTTTACGTCTAGGATCAAAGCTTGATTCCCGGCAGCGATTTTCTTTGAAAGAATCGAAGCTGTGATTAATGGAATTGAAGGTACGGTCGCAGTGACATCCCTAAGCGCGTAGAGTCGTTTGTCAGCAGGTGCTAGAGATTCTGTGGCCGACACGATTGAACAACCACAAAAGTTAACAACGCTGCGAAATTCGTCGCTGGACATCTCCGTCCGATAACCCGGGATTGACTCAAGCTTGTCCAGAGTTCCGCCGGTTGCTCCCAATCCGTGCCCGGAAACCATTGGCACGACTACGCCGCAGCATGCCAGCAGTGGTGCCAGCGGAATCGAAACTTTGTCGCCGATCCCGCCAGTGGAGTGCTTATCAACAGCCGGCGGGCTGGTTGGCCATTTCATTTGCTCGCCCGACTCCAGCATGCAACGAGTGAAGGTCGTGGTTTCACTTACTGACATGCCTTGGAAATAGACCGCCATCGAAAATGCGGCCATCTGATAATCCGGGATTTCACCGCTAGTATAGCCTTTGACAAGGAATTCAATCGAATCGTCTGCAAGCGACTCGCCATCGCGTTTCTGTGCAATGATTTGTGCAACGTTCATCGGGCCTAGCTTCTAAAAATGAAATATGAATGGCTTATCCTACCAAAACTGATCTTTGGACGAGATCAGAGCAGCAGATTCATCGTGTTAATTTGTAACGATTGCTCAAAATGATTCAGTTACTTCGGCTTTCGTGGTTGTGCCGGCTTTAACCGTTCTACCGGTCGATCGGGTCATTCCGGTTTTTCTCGCTTCATGGGTCAGGTTATACCGATTCTAACGCCAATACCGGTTTCTTGCTTGCGTAAAGAAAATCGGCCCTAGGTCTTACCCATAAAAACCACATTTGATCATGCATTCATCGTCCCGCAATTTAATAGTCGCTTGCAGTCTCATCTTGGTCTGCCTGTTGCTAACAAGACCTTTATGCGGCCAAAACAATTCTACTCAACCATGCTCGCCAAGCAGTTTAGGCGGCATCTCCGATTGCCAATCCTGTGGGATCATTGACCATAGCTCGATGTCTCCAGATAGCTGGTCAGCCCCATCGATCCAAAACACGACTCCTTTTGTTGCCCCGCACAACAACACGCTGTCGAACACTTCGGATATTCCTTCAATGGCTCCGTTTCAGTTCCCTAGTAATACTGCTAGTGCTTCGCCACGTCGTCCGACAGCTACGCCGGAGCAAGTGGTAAAAGGAGGCTGGGGTAACTCAACTTCGCCAAAAAGTTCCTCACCGTCGATTCCAGATCTAAATAGTGTGTCCATAAACCATTCTCCTCCACCGTTCAATTCACTGATTCGCCAACGAGAAGCAGGAACGGTTGAGTTGAACGCTGCTAGGAATCCTCGTAGCGGTGGCACGTCACCTTTCAAATCAGCCAAGCACAGTCAGGGCAACTCAGCCGATTTACCATTAAACGCGTTCGACCAGACCACTTCCGAAAAGCCATTTCTTTCAGGTCCTAATGTTCTGCCATACTCGCCGCAGGCGACCAGTGCTGCAATTGACTCATTGAGCAACGGTCCTACTTCCAGTAACAATTTTCCTGTAGACAATTCAACGCTAACGCCCACAGTTTCGTCACCGGTATATGCCGAGACAACTTCACGAACTGGCGCCACCAGAAGGTACCCGCTGGGGATCAACAGTGACCCACAGGCAGCTTCACAAAGCCTCGTACTTCCGCAAACAGTTTTCGATCAGCAGTCGTTGAACGGTTTTCCAGTTTACCGACCGGACCTCGGTCACCGCACACCGAACCCAACTTTTCGTGGTCGCGATCACGATCATGGCCCATTATTTGATTTTGAGGACAAGAAAAAAGACTACCCCGGGTTGGGGGAAATTTTGGCAACTGGCCGGTATTTTGGCTCGGGCTCCGTGCTGTATTTGCAGCCTGCCTTTCAACAAAACAGTGCGATCACTCAATTCAACTCGTCGTTCGCAGCGGCGACCTTCGCTAGTTCAGAGGCATTTGATTTCGACTACGAAGCCGCTCCACGACTCCGGCTCGGCTTTGAATCTAATTTCGGCCCTGGCGTAGAACTCGACTATTGGCAATATGATCAAGGTTCGAACGTATCGGGATTTACTTCCGACGGCACCAACTCGGCGCAGCTTAGCTCTGGATTTGGACCAAGCTCACTATCCACCTTGGAAGCAGTCAACGTCGGCGAACAACTTACGGCCGTCCACTCGATTGACATTGAGACGTTTAGCGTGTTGTTTTTCAAAGAAATTAAATTACCTATTTCTAGGCTAAATGGGATGTTTGGATTCCAATACGCAAGCGTCTTTCAGGAGCTCGACGCTGAACTTACTAACGCCGGTGGCAACGTCATTGGAGCAATACGGTCGACCTCAGATTTGCGAGTTTACGGTCCAAAATTTAGGTTCGAGTATTATCGACCGATCGGACATACTAAACTCGAGTTCGTAACTACGTTCGGTGGCAGTATTCTATTCGGCGAACGTGACCAGATAGCGACCAATATGCAAACGCCGGCAGTCAATCGGTTCGGAGCCGATGAATACGTTTTGACGGGTGATTTCTACGGTGGTATTCAGTGGAAGAAACAAACCGCAGAAAACCGATCCTACTACGTTCGACTTGGTGCTACGCATCAATCGTGGGTCGGTGGCGGTTCGGCCGTGAGTGCTCAAAATAACTTTGGCCTCCGTGGTTTCGCTTTCGAATTCGGCCTTAACCGGTAAATGCCATTTTCTATGTCGCCAGACTTCTGGATGCCGTTACTCAAGGCCTGAACTCTGGCGAGCCCAGCTACATATTTCTAGCTTTTCAACTAAACAAGCCTCTGCCCAAACCGTACTTGGCAATCGTGTACAGAATCTTGTAACCGGCTCGCATACTGCCCGTGATTGTTCCGCTGATTTTGCTAACACCAACACGGCAACGATAAGGAATGGGGATTTCTTTGGTTCTTAACTTGGCCCGTGCGGCTTTGATTTGCATCTCGATCGTCCAGCCAAAATTCTCGTCGATCATCCCCAGCGAACATAGCGACTGATAGTCAATCGCGCGAAACGGCCCCAAGTCGGTGTATTTGATTCCGAACAGCCACCGCATCAGAAAACATGCCAACTTGTTGCCATAAATACTCTGCATTGGCATCGCCCCAGGTTCACGCTCGCCAAGTATGCGAGAGCCAAGCACAAAATCAGCTTCTCCAGCAAAAATAGGTTCGACCAGCTTGGTCAAATATTGAGGGTGGTCGCTATAATCAGCGTCTAAGAAAACAACAATTTTAGGCTCGTCCTCGCCTGCCTCGATTCGCTCGCGAATCGTCGATAGGCCCTTCAAACAAGCAGACCCGTAACCGCGCTGAGCCTCAAAGACGACGACGGCGCCATGTTCCTCGGCAACCGAAGCGGTATCATCGGTCGAGTCGTTATTGACAACGATCACATTGCGCACGGGGGGGAGGTCTCCCAGCACCAACGGCAGGGATCGCTCCTCGTTATACGCTGGAATCACCACGTCCACCAATGATTCGATATTCGTGGAGCTAGTGTCCCCCTGATTTACTGATTGGGGCTCCAACTAACTATCCTCAAAAACTTGCATCGGGCGATCAAACGTCAAAAAATCGACACTCAAACTATAACCAAAGACGCTGCAAGGGACACCAGTGCATATGTCCCTTACTGAAGGTTAGCTAGTGCGTCGTCATAGCCAAAATTTAGGGCTGATGATATGAACTGCAGGACGCTAGGCCTAGTTTTGTGAGTGTGACGGTAGCCAATACAAAACAGCTTACTCTTAAATTAAGCTGTTTCAAACCACTAGGAGCAACCGGTCACTTGTCAAAACACCGCCTAATATCAAACTAGTGCGAGCCTGATCCCTGTGACGATGACCCTTGCGGTGCAGGAGCGTAGCGACTATCCGAACCGCCTGATTCCTGATAGGTCGGTTGGTATTCACGCGTTTGCGACCCCTGTTGGGTTTGAGAACCTTGTTGGGTTGCAGGCGAATTAAACGAATTCGCTCCTGAGCTACGACACCCCATTGCAGACAAGCAGCAAAGGCCAAACAGAAACAAAGAACCTACAAAAAAACTTTTCATCTCAAATCACCTTCCTTAGAACATTGAGACCAATTTAGCAAAAATACTGCTACTGGAGAAAATTGTATCTAAACATCGCTTAATCTCCAACTGCATTAATTAGAACTTAGCATCAGACATATAGCTTGTTTAGTTTAGTACAAAATGACGAAAATCAGCGATACCAAACCACACTCAATTTACGTGCAATTTGGTATTCGCCGATTAATACTTACTCTTATTTAGATATTAAAACTAGCGGCCACACCCAAATCTACATCCGCATCCGGATGATTGAAGCGGCCGGTAAACTGGGTAGTAATTTACCGGTGTGGAGTTGAAAACCGGACCAGAATTGTAAATTGGAGCTTGGTAAGCTGGAGCATAGTTGTAAACCGGAGCTGAAATAGGCGCGGCAACTCCTTGGCTGCAGCTAGGACAGCTAGCGGCGACTGGCTGTGAAAAACTCTGAACCGAAGAAGGCATTGGAGCTGGTGGCTGGTAAGTCGCAGTTGGGGCTGCGTTTCGTGTTGCCGAACCTAGCGGCACTGCACCCCGCGTCGCTGAACCTAGCGGCACTGCGCTTCGCGTTGCCGAACCTAGCGGTACTGCACTTCGTGTTGCCGAACCTGCTGGTGCGGCGATACGTGATCCTGACTGGGCGTTTGCAGTGTTCGTAAATGTCAGTGCATAAACACATAATCCAAACATTACAGCTGTTTTAGCAAGAGAAAATTGAAACATGGTGGGTGGGTCCTAACTGGATTTTCAAGAGGTGCTTAAAGCCAGACTAGTTGTCGGTAAACTTCTAAACGGGCTTACTTTTGGCTTGGATGGCGTAGATGCCGCTGTCTTACACGAATTATGAGAATATTTGGCCGTAACCCTAAAAAAGCGCAGATGCGGTGGACAATGCACGCAAGCGAATTGCCTGAAAAATTTGTTGAAAATCCGGTTTTTTGACTAGCTATTACACTCATTCTGAGTAACCACTCACCGGTTTTCACAAGTTTTTTTGTTGGCGATTAAATCCGCGCATGAAAAAACCCGCTGGGGATCCTGGCTAGAATCCCTCAGCGGGT
>CAZHCH010000138.1:0-7053 GCA_964530985.1 uncultured Pirellulaceae bacterium
AGTACACGGTGTCTGGCTTGTCGTCTGGAAACGTCCCAAAAATTGTTAGAAGTTGTAAACCAAAACCATGGCATAGATGGCTTGCCATTTAGCGTTAACATAGCTTATGAGCCTAAGTGGAAAGCGCTGAATTCAAAGCGGCTAGCTAGATATTCTTTGGAACCCACTCTTGAACACAACAAAAACTACAACACTAAGCATAGCCAAGATGCTACCCCAGATAAAAATAGACCTTCCAATTGAACGGCCCGCTGGTTCCAAGTCCAACTTTTCAGTGGCAGCTTTAGCATGCTCCAATATGCCAATGTTAGATGGCACCAAGTCCGCTGCCTTTTGAATTTTCTCCTTCTTTTCAACGGGGGAAATTGGCGCTGATGAATAGTAGTCCAACATGCGACGAACCGACTCTTGTATGACGATGTCAGTCTCAGACTTTTCATCGCTGGAAGAGAAGCTTCTCGTTTTAGAATACCAGTCGCCTAAAATCCGCATTCTTTTCTCGGCTTCTTCTACGTTACCAGCATCCAGTGCAAGCTCAAGTCTAGCAAACTCACAATTAGCCAATGTAGATGATTTTCCTTTTGACTTGGCTTCAATTTCATCTATGATTTTTATCGCTTTTTCACGGGGCCCTTGCTTCGCGAACGACCACTTTGCTTGCAGCCAGGCATCACTCCCCGGGACAGCAATTTGAGCCGCCTTGTCTCTCCAATACTTAGCCCGTTCCGGGTTGGGGTAGAATCCATGTTCCGGTTCGTTGATCAACAAAAGTGAAGCGATCTTCAGCTGAACATCGGAAATTCCCGGGTCGCCTGCATAATCAACAGTTAGCTTTTCGAGAGCTTTTACTTTTTGCTCAACCCCAACCTTGTATAAATCCATCCTCCTGACAAACTCGAACTCAACCTCTAGTTTAGATTGGGCCATTAATGGACACGAAACCAATGAAAAAACAATCAAAAAAAAGAGTTTCTGTAACATCTGGATCTCCTTATGAAAACGAAAACGAGACACCGCGAAATATCAATTTTTTGTCGTCACAACCTCTGTCCGAGCCTCGGCTACTCCACCCGGAGGTGTGTAAGTAGAATCGGAAAACGTCCGGGTTATTTTAAACGTTTTCCCTCCTATGACTTGCCCCCCACACAAATATTGTTGATCGCAAGTTATGGCTTGTGTCTCTCCATCTACCATTATGGAAAAGGAAGAGCCAAAGCCATATAAATCAAAGAAAGCACCGCTTTTTTTAGTGGCCTTGCATTTACCATATTCAGCGGAACCCGGCGCTTTCGGGACAACCACAAAGTTGAAATAGGCAAAAAAAACGCTCGAAAACTAACGGTATCAAACTAGGTAAGATGACTTCCGGTTGTGGGTGTCCCCAGGTGCTATCCCTGTGAGGTGGTATTGGCACCGCCTGCAATAATGCCTGCTGCCAATGCACTTGTTCGAGCGGTCCCAAACATTTGAACTCAGCAGACTCGGAATCGCAAATAAGTTTATACTTGATTCTATAATGGTTGCCCATTCGCCGTAGTCGTATTGCAGCGATTTCGGTTTTGCTCGAAAATCATGACTTAAATCGTGTTAAACGCTTGTCTAAACCGATTCATCTTTCGTCAAAAACTGCTCGATTCTAGATATAGAGAAACTTAAAATGCCAAACTTATTGGATACTGAATCTGGGAGACTTTGGCTTGATAATTTCGAGGAGCAAGACATTGAAACTGCGAAGATGCTTGCGGAGAGTGTTCGGCTTGTCTCTACCTCTGACGTAGAACATGGCCTGAATGAAAGAATTGGAGAGATTGAGAAGTTACATCAGGATGGCAGCATCGCTATGTTTTGCATACGAGAGGTCGATTCAATCACACCGGAAGAAGCTGCTTTGCGTTTTGAAAAACGCAAGAACGGTTGCATAATAAAACTTATAAAATCGCTTTTTTCTAGAGAAGAGCCTACAACGAATTCACGACGTTTTGCGCGCAAGGTATCAGGTAGACGCCCAAGAACTACTGTTATTAGGGGAGAGAACGTACAAGTTACTGATTTAATGCTCGACGAACAAGGGAATTTGATACCGGGGAGCTATTTCGATTCCGATCATAGCGTTTCGCCAACTCGCAGCAGACAAAGCGTGCCCACAGGCAGCGAGGCTTCCGTGGGCACATTGATTCGAGATATCTCAAATCGCAACGGCGCAAGTAAATGGCTGGATCATCCTAGCATTGATCAGATGAAGGCGCAGAAAACTCGAACTGTGATTCTTGTTGATGACATTGTTGGGTCAGGAACACGGGTTAAATCATTCTTGACGTCGTTTTTTGCCAATACGACTATAAAAAGCTGGTTTTCGTTTAAACGATTCAAAGTCCATGTTGTCTGTTGGGCTGCTTTAGACGACACCCTTCAAAATTTGAGACGCAACGACCGGGTGGAGCGAATTCACTGCGTCTTACCGCTAGAGCGACATTCGAGTCTCTGGTCAGGAAGCGACGTGCAGCTTATCAAAGATCTTTGCCAAAAGTACGCAAAGAAGACATCGAGACCTGCATATGCGCTCGGCTACAAAAAAGCGTTTACAACGATATGCTTTGACTACAAATGCCCTAACACTACGCCAGCGATACTATGGGCAGGCAGCAAAAACTGGAAGCCACTATTTAACACTCGGCCAAAGCTGGACCAGAAAAACTGGCCAACATCGCTTACCGAAGAGCAGAGACGAAAGCGTGTTCTTAAGGCCTGTCGCCAGAATGCTCTTGCCAAAAGTGTCGAGTCGAACCTTTTGACCGAGGGAGATCGTAAGATGATTACTGCTCTTGGCCTAATGTCGCGCGGCATGAGAAACCCTGTTCGGCTCGGAGCGGCGTTAGGACTTTCAGGGCAACAATGTGAACAATTTTTGTCGAAGTGCCGAAATCTAAACCTGATTTCGGCAAACAATAAATTGACGTTGCAAGGTCGTTCGGAAATTGCTCGTGCAAAAAGAAGAAAAGTAGTTCAACGTAGTGACAAGAGCACACGAGACGATTACTATTTTCCTCAGTCGCTTCGGAAACCCTCTAGCTAATTTAGTGAGGTGCTGTTTAGGTATTGCCTTGCAGCATGATCCTTCTTGGAACGCTATTTGTCGTTCTATGGAAATAGCACTCGCAATGAGCCAAGGCTGTGCAAACACCTCTTGGCCCTGCGGTGAGTCTTGACCGATGCGTTTGCACAGTCTCAGCTCCGCAGATCAAAGTAAAATGGCGAAATGGGCCCGAAGCGACTATCTTATAAAAGCTGAGCAAGCTGGCGTAGCTACTCAGGTTGCCGAACAAGCGTTCGAGCAGGCTCGCAAAGTTCAAGAAGCTGGACTACCCTCTGTTCTAAGTTTAAAGCACTTAGCCAAGCAAACCGGCTGTTCCTACCAGTCTCTCAGGACGCTCGCCGAACGACTGATTCGATCGCCTTACCGCACGTTTCGTGTTAGAAAGCGAGCTGGAGGCTATCGTCAGATTTGTGTTGCGAAGCCTGATCTTGCACGCGTCCAAAAGTGGATAGACGCCCGTATTCTTTCCTTTCTGCCAAAGCACCCGAGCGCTATGGCCTATTCAAAAGGAGCCTCAATCGTCGAATGTGCCTCAGAGCATGCCGGCTGCAAGTGGCTCATAAAATGTGATGTGCAGCAATTTTTTGAGTCGATTTCTGAGATACAGGTTTACCGAGTTTTTGCTGAACTTGGCTATCAACCTTTGGTAGCATTTCAAATGGCACGCATCTGTACTCGAGTGGTTAGTAGCCGAAAACGCTATCGGCTCAAGCGGTGGCAGGCAACGGATCGCAACTATGCCATTTTACAAGCAGGGAGAATTGGTCACTTGCCGCAGGGAGCCGCGACAAGTCCGAAGCTGTCTAATCTTGTGTTATTTAATTTCGATTTGAAAGTTCAACAACTAGCCAAAGATTCCGGTTTGACCTACACCCGATATGCTGACGATTTAACCTTCTCAGCGTTTAAGGATTTTAGTCGGGAAAGAGCAAGCACGTTCATTGGCCTAGTCTATAACGAGATGCGGGCAATTGGATTGCGTCCGCATCCCACGAAAACCCGGGTTGTTCCGCCACGAGCGAGAAAAGTAGTATTGGGCCTTTGCGTAAACGACACTTGTCCTAGGTTAACCCGCGAGTTTAAATCTGAGTTGAAAACGAATATTCATTACATTTGCCGTTACAGCCTGAAGCGGCAGGCCGATCACAAAGAATTTGATTCAATCATTGGATTTCGAAATCACATAGAAGGAAAGCTGCGATTTGCCTATCAAGTTGAGCCAGAATTTGTGGGAAAGATGGAAGCGAAACTTGCAAATTGTTCGGATTGGCAAACAAAGGATGATGGTAACTGTTAGCAAACAGAACTGGGAGCAGTTGGAGCACGCCAACAAAGCCCCCAGGTAAAAAATCCATTTTGACATCGCCCCCTTGCTGCCTGTCCCCAAAATTGGGGCTCGCTTTACTGGGACTCACGTCCAGAAAGCACTTGGTCGATAACAAGACAGCGTGCGGTTTGACAGTTTGAGATTGGAGTCGAGGGATGACAGGTTTCGGGTGGGCATTGTTTGGAATTTGTTTGGCAGTTTGCCTTTGCGTGGCATTCGGGTACGCGATCGTCCTACGCAAGTTTAACAACGGCGCGACCGTTTTAGCACTCGTCCTTGGCGGATTACTCACGTTGCTTGTCGTAGCTTTTTTGACGAGGCCGGCCACCGAATCGGAGCGATATATCACTGATAAGAGACGTCTTCAGCAACTGGCTTTGGCGACCATAGACTTTGAAAACGCCCACCAAACCTTTCCGCCGCTTAGTGGCCGGCCGACCAAAAAGGGCGTCGTCGGAGCAGGACTTAGCTGGCGAGTCCACTTGTTGCCGTTTCTTGAACAGCAGGAACTTTACGAACAGTTTCGGATGGACGAGCCTTGGGATAGCCAGCACAACCTAACGTTGCTCGAAAAGATGCCCGAGGAATTCGCCAGCGGGTGGCCGACAGCAACCATTCCGCCTGGCCACACGCTGTACCTCCGTCCGGCCGGCGAGGATACGGTTGCATCTGAAAACGGAGCACGTTTTGGCTACGGCCAAATCACCGATGGCTCTCATAACACCATCTTAATGGTTCAGAAAAGTGTTTGGGGACAGCCACGCAGTTTAACGCCCGCATTTCTCACATTGCAAATTAAAAAAACAAGCGAACCTTTCTTTGGCGACTGCCTCTGGTTCAGCGACACCTTCTTTCGTGGGCCGTGCTAGGCCTGGATTTCGTCATTGAAAATCGTTTTGAATCGCTCAGTGGAGCTTGAATTCTAGGTATTCGGGGTGCGATCTTGCTGATCGGCGACGGCCTCGCGAAGCCAAAATCTTGGGCAGATTGGCCATTAAACTGCCACTCGAACGACGATCTGGCACTTCTGTGTCAATAAATGCAGGCTCTTTTGCTTGTTTCTGCTCTTTTAGAGCCCGTTCATTCCGTCGGCCCCCAATCCGACTCTACACTATTAGCATGAAAACAAATTTGAAAATCGAAAAACGCATCTTGGACCTCGTCCAACAAAAGAACTACCAACCTCTTAAACCCAAAGCGATCGCGAAGAAACTAAAACTCTCCGACGAAGAACGCGAAGTCAAACGCTGTATCAAACGCTTGATCCAAAAAGGGTATCTCAAGTACGGATCCAAACACATGGTGCTTAAAGCTCCATTGGACTCCAAAGGGAAACCGAAAAAGGCTCAAACCGATTCGACCGGAAAGAAAACCAAAGCCAATGAACTGGTCGGACGTTTCCGTAAAGCCGCGGCTGGTTTTGGGTTCGTCACACCCGAAGACTCCACCGCCACCGATCGCAGCGAAGATATTTTCATTCCTCAAATGAAAACGCTCGACGCCGCCGACATGGACACCGTGCGGATCCGCATTTCCAAAGGCCACTCGGGACGAACCGCGGGCCGAGTGATCGAGGTCGTCGAGCGATATACCAATCGTTTTGTTGGTTCTTATAAAGAATCTAATGGGCTCGGGATCGTTGTCGTCGATGGCAACCGTTTTGATTCTGGTGTTCTCGTCGGAGACGCCAGCGCGAAGAACGGTCGCGTCGGTGACAAAGTGGTCATCGAGATGGTTAGCTTCCCTTCAGTCAACGAGCCCGGTGAGGGCGTGATCGTCAAGGTGCTTGGCGACCGAGGCGAACCGGGGATCGATACGCAGAGCATTATTTATCAATACGGTTTGCCACAAGAATTCCCCGAAAACGTTTTGGAAGACGCTCGCAAACAAGCCGCTGCCTTTGACGAAGACGATATCGGAGACCGCACGGACTTTACCAATACGACCGTGATCACCATCGATCCAAAAACCGCTCGTGACTTCGACGACGCGATCTCTTTGCAAAAACTAGACAACGGACACTGGGAACTCGGCGTTCACATCGCGGACGTTTCTCATTTTGTTCCTCACCGCAGTGATTTGGACGACGAAGCTTACGCTCGGGCGACCAGTATTTACCTGCCGGATCAAGTGATCCCCATGTTGCCGGAGATTATCTCCAACAACCTCGCCAGCCTCCAGCCTCATCGCGTTCGTTACTGCATGACGGCGGTGATCGAGTTTACCGATGCGGGGGTTCCGGTGCATACCGAACTTCATCGTGGAGCCATCAAGTCCGCTCATCGATTTACCTACGAAGATATTGATGAATATCTTGAAGACGACCGGCCTTGGAAAAAGAAACTCGCACCGCCCGTATTTGAACTCGTCCGCAATATGCACACGCTGGCGATGACGATGCGGAAACGCCGGATGGACGGCGGGTCGATTAACTTGGTGTTACCAGAAGTCAAAATCGACTTGGACGACGACGGCAAAGTCGCGGGGGCCCATACGGTCGACAACACCGAAAGCCACCAGGTGATCGAAGAATTCATGTTGGCGGCCAACGAAGCGGTGGCTCAGCACATGTGCGATCTGAAGTTGCCGTACATGCGCCGGATTCATGCTCATCCGACCGAGAAGAAACTAC
>CAZHCH010000139.1:0-7039 GCA_964530985.1 uncultured Pirellulaceae bacterium
AAGATGCTCAATCAACCGGTTGACGACGACTTCGCGCAACTGATCTCCAGCGGCGGCGACAACCGGTTGCGCTTGGGGCCAATGGGACTCAATCGTTACGGCAGCGGGCCCAACGCCGGTTCGAAAATCCAATTTGGATCCTGCACCTGTTCCTCTCCATCGCCACGTGCATTGGTCGCCGCACACCGCCTGTATTTGGAACTAAAACAGCACCCGTCCCCTGCTTTACTAGTCAGCGAACACTTTGAAATCGTTCGCAACCGACTGCAAAATCTCTTGGCATTGCCAGCAGACATTGATATTGCGTTGATTCCATCGGGCACCGACGTAGAAATGTTAGCATTGGCATTGGTTGCCAGTAAAACCGAGCAACCGATTGTCAATATCGTCGTTGGACCTGCGGAAGTCGGTAGCGGCACCTCTGATGCCTCTGCCGGATGTTACTTCAATTCATTAACCCCACGTGGAAACTCCTCAACCGCTCAGCAACCAGTTGATACCGACTTGGCCGCACGAGTCTCGGTAACACACGTTGATGTCCGCAACACTTTCGGACAACAAATGTCGATCGACGAAATTGACAGGGAAGTCGTTCAGGCCGTCATAGATGCCGTGGCAACCGGTGCCCATGTCGTCGTTCACCTTGTCGCCCATAGCAAAACAGGAATTCACGCACCGTCTTTGAATGCCATTGAATCGATCAAGTCAGCCCTGCAAGAAGACGTTACGATCGTCGTTGACGCGGCCCAAGGCAGACTGGCGATTGACGCCTACCGCATCGCCTTAAAAAACGACTGCTTCGTGTCGTTTACCGGTTCCAAATTCTTTGGTGGGCCATCTTTTTGCGGAGCCCTACTCGTCCCAAAAAGCCAACGACCTGGAAAACATCTTACTCAACTACCCGACGGCTTTAACGAGTTTTTCAATCGAGACTCGATGCCAGTCGCCTGGGATTCTTGGCGGACCGCGTGTAGCGATTGGACCAATGTGGGCTTGCTACTTCGTTGGACTGCTGCCATCGCCGAGATTGAGGCATTCTACGAAACCGAGATGGACGATCGTGAAGTTGTTTTTTTCAGCTTTGCAAACGAAGTCGCCAATGCAATTTCGGCATCTCGTTCTTGTTCGATGCTCGTCACAGATACCGACAAAGCAAGCAATCTACCGGATATTTCTGCTTATTGTTCGGTGTTCGCATTCGAAGTAAACAATCTAAATGAAACGCCACTTTCCAATACACAACTGAAAGACCTCCATCAGCAACTAAACACAAACCCTAAGTTTGGATTCCTCATTGGCCAACCGGTTCAACTTGGCCAAAACCGTTGCGTCCTCCGTGTAGCGATCGGCGCTTCGATGATCGTAGACCTAGTAACCAACACAAACTTTGGCAAAACGTTTGATCACCGGCTAAGCTGGCTTCGTGAAAATATCCGGTCTTGTTTTAAGGCGATTGATTCGCTTGTGCTGGGCGACGCGCAGTTTAAAGATTCAACTTTTGTAGAGATAGCCCAGCCATGAGTTCCTTTCATTCGCGGATCACGCCCGCTGACGCGGAAGCAATCTGGCATCATGCACATGATCAGGATTTCCTAACCGAAGACAGTCGGTCATTGATCGTTCACGACCTCGGCCGTTTGAAAAGCCGCATCGAAATTCTAAAAACAGCATTTCCCGACACTACGCTACATGCGATCGCAATCAAAGCCAACCCACTTGTCGAAGTGCTCAAGTTCTGTGTTCAACACGGATGTGGATTAGAAGCGGCCAGTATCGAAGAAGTCCAGTTGGCACTAGCAGCCAATTGCGAACCTCAACGAATCGTGTTCGACTCGCCCGCTAAGACGATCCAAGAAATTCGAGCCTGTTTGGAAAACGGCATTCACCTGAATGTTAATGGATTTCCAGAACTCGATCGAATCGCATCAATCTATGACACTAGCATTCATCAATCAAATGTCGGGATCCGCATCAACCCTGAAATTTCTGCTGGAACGATTGGACAAACCAGCGTTGGCAGCATTGGGTCAAAATTTGGCGTTTCGATTAACTCTCAACGAGATCAAATCATTGATGCGTTTCGTCGTTTTGAGTGGTTCAACGGTCTGCACGTTCACGTTGGATCACAGGGTGTCACGCTAGACCAATTGTGCGAGTCGATAAAGCAGACCGATCAACTCCGCAAGGATATTGTCTCGAAAACGAAACGAAATATTGCGTTCGTTGATATTGGCGGGGGATTACCAGCCATCTACGCCAGCGACGGTTCGTCGCCGTCCCCAGAAGAATATGCCGACCGCATCAAAAGCGAGCACCCTGAATTGGTAAACGACAGTCAATTAGTCACCGAATTCGGGCGCTGTGTTCACGCGGGTTGTGGGGTCGCGTTTTCGCGAGTTGAGTACGTTAAAGAAAAAAGCTCTGGCCAGTTTGAAGCCACCGTCCACTTGGGTGCGGATTTTCTTTTGCGCCCCGTTTACCGAAGCGACGAATGGAAGCATGAATTTTTGCTATTAGATTCACAGGGGAATCTCAAGACTAAGAACCAATCTGTTACGACGTTGAATGGTCCGCTTTGCTTCGGCGGTGATGTCATTGCCCGCGACATACAAATCGGCACACCGGAGCCGGGTGACTGGCTGGTGATCCGCGATTGCGGTGCCTACACAACTAGTATGTGGTCTCGGCATTGCAGTCGAGGCATCCCTGGCGTGGCAGGATTTTTGGACGGACAAATGAACTGGTTGCGTCAACAGGAAACGCCCGAAGATGTCGTGCGCTATTGGAGCAAGAATTGAGTTAAAAAATCGAAGGTGGTAACCCGACGCGTGAGTATTGTGAGCCGCAGGGCGATAGCCCACGGTTTTTGGTTTAGTGGTGACAACCGTGGGCTATCGCCCGGCGGCTCACTCCAGCAGAAATCCTACATGTCCTCCAACGCCTTTTTCATCTCAGCTGGCAATTTTTCGTCAACCGTACCCAAAGCGCCGCGCCCGTTACCTTCAATCCGTGCCGCTGCATTGTCAGCAATTTCTTCGTTGTCCGGCTTCCAAAATTCGTTCTTGGCCTCCAGGGTTTTTGGGACTTCCAGTGGACGAATCAAACGGAACCCAACCCCCAAGCTTGGCGAGTCGGTAAACCACCATGGACTCTTCGGAATATTCGGATCTTCTGTCTTCCACTCTTCGTCACTGGCGAGCCTCGCCGCACTGCGACATTGAACGTCGTCAAGTTCCCACGAACCACCCCGTACAACTCGCGAGTAAACTGTTTTGGGTTTGTTAAACGTTTCCTCGACGGTGTACTTCTGCCCGGCCTTTAGATGCGTGTAACCTTTTTCGTTATACGCATCCAAAACCCACTCAGCCACGTTGCCATGCATATCAAACAAACCGAACGCATTTGGCTTCTTCTCGGCAATCGTGTGTCGTTCTTCGTCTGAGTTCTCTACGAACCAAGCGTGATCTTCAAGCTCATCAACATCATCGCCAAACGAGTACGCCGTCTTCGTACCAGCTCGGCAAGCGTACTCCCACTCAGCTTCATACGGCAACCGATAAAAATCCTTTGACGTGACACTCAGCCATTTTGTGTACTGCTTGGCCGCAAACTGGCTGACCGTCGCGGCGGGTTGGTTGGACTCTTCGCCGGCTGAGTAAGTAAAGTCAGGATCGTAGAGCGGTGAAGGGGCGGTAACGGCGTCCACTGAAAACTTCTTCAACTTCGGACGTACTTTCGTTCGGTTGAGTTCTTTGAAGACAGCATCCATATCCATAAAGCGTTGGTATTCGCCCCAACTCACTTCATGCTTGCCCATCCAAAACGGTTCAACGACCACTTCAAACTGCGGTCCTTCGCATTCTTCGCGGCCTTCTTCGTCATCCGGACTCCCCATGGTAAACGTTCCACCGGGCACGGGAACCATCTGATACTTGACTTCGGTTCCGGGAATCGTTGCAGTGTAAGGCACCATAAAACCGCCGTCGATTTTTACGAACGGTCCCTCTGTGGGTTGCTCTGCCGCCACACCCAATCGCGTTTTAGATTCGGGAGTTGCCGCAGCATCCTGAGCCACGGATGGCTGAGCAACACCGATGACCAAGGCGAGCGCAGCAAATAACGGGAGGACATACAAAACGTTTTTAGGATTCAAGGTTGTCACTGCTTCCTCGCTTATGCGTCGGGTTACCATTTAAAGTTCACTGCTTCCTCGCTTACGCGTCGGACTACCATTTAAAACGAAGGCAGTTTATGCCTTAGGGACACTTGTTAAACCACCTTTACGCCAGAAAGTGCCGTTCAAATAAAAACCGCCATCGAAAAAACCTAATATTCGGTCTCCGAAGGCGGTAATTCGATTGTCATTTTTGCTCACCGTCATCCTTTTCGATTGCGGCGAGTTAAACTACGTAAAGTCGCAGCTACTTCTTTTTGGCTCGAATTTTCACGTACTTTTTGACCGGCGATGACGCCTTTGCTCCGGGGCGACGCTTGGCCTTGGCTCGTTGAGCCGCCTTGGTCTTACCTGGCTTGCTGGTCGAATAAACTCTCGTATCCTTGCGGTCTGATCCGCTAGTTGACTCTCGTCTTGGACTTCGTTCTGTATAACCGCCGCCGCTCTCACGGCGAGCCGGACGATCGCTGCTACCGGTTCGGCTAAATCCACCGCTTTCGCGACGTGCCGGACGATCACTACCGCCTCGATTGAAACCACCTTCGCGACGAGGCGGACGATCATTGCGTCCTCGGTCAGAACGACTCTCCTGCCGGTCACTTCCACCACGGCTGAATCCACCTTCACGACGACCGGGTCGATCGTTACCACCTTCGCGACGACCGGATCGGTCACCGCCACCACGACTAAACCCACCTTCGCGACCGCGACCACCTCGTTCTCCACGACCACCACGTCCGCCGGACTGGTATCGACCACGACCACCGCCACTCGAACGACCACGGTCACTTCCATGCGATGGCTGGTCTGATTTGCTAATCTCCAACGCCCGACCGCTAACGAAAACGCCAGCGAGGTGGTTCAAGATATCGATCGGCAAGCTCGCTGGCAGATCAATCGTACTGTAGTTGTCGTAAATTTTAATCCGACCGATATCGGCATTGCTTAGGTCTGCTTCATTGGTCACAGCACCAACAATATTGCCAGGCCCCACGTTGTGCTTTCGCCCGACTTCGACACGATAAGTTTGCATCGGACCGTGGTCACCACGGGCTCTCTTGGCACCGTCCTTTTTCCAGTTGGACTGACGAGCTTGAAGAGCCTCCAGAATCAATGGCTTTTCACCTTGAGCCAACACGCCCAGTGCAGCCGCCAGTTGTTCGATCGGCAGTTCCGTCTCGGCTTGCATTTCCGTGATCATGGTTTGGAAAAACTCGATTTTGTCACTTTCCAAAGCTTCTGTTATTTTTGCTTTGAATTTATCGATGCGAAGAGCGTTGATTTCTTTCAACGACTTCTCTTTAAAGGTATCGATGCGTTGATTGGTTGCCCGTTGCAAACGAGAAAGTTTTCCCTTTTCTTTGGGCTCAACAAACAATATGGCGTTGCCTTCGCGACCGGCTCGTCCTGTTCGTCCGATGCGGTGAACGTAAGCTTCGGTATCGTGAGGAAAGTCGTAGTTAATTACGTGGCTGATACGTTGAACGTCTAAACCACGAGCCGCAACATCGGTGGCGACGACCACGTTGATTTTCCCAGACATCAACTGGCCAACTGTACGTTCTCGCTGCTGCTGAGCGATATCGCCGTTTAGTGCAGAAGCGATCACGCCTCTCTGGATCAAATGTTCAGCGACGACCATCGTACTCTGACGTGTCTTCACGAAAACCAGCACGCCATCGACTTCTTCGGTCTCAAGCAATCGCACCAACCGCTGTAGCTTTTCGCGTCCGCTAACGAACACGCAAGTTTGCGTGATCGATTCAGCCGTGGCAGTCTTACTTTCGATTTTGATGTGAACTGGATCGGTCAAGTAACGCTCGGCGATCCGTTGAATCTGCCGTGGCATCGTTGCACTGAAGAAAATCGACTGCTGCGTGCGAGGCGTGGCTTCTAAAATGGTTTCGATATCGTCGATGAATCCCATTCGCAGCATCTCGTCGGCTTCGTCTAAAACGAATGCTTTTAACTGCGACAAGTCCAACGTGCCACGTTTCAGGTGATCCATTACGCGACCTGGTGTTCCAACAACCACGTGTGCTCCGCGATCAAGCGCGCGGAACTGAGTCTCGTAGCTCTGGCCACCGTAAATGGTCGTGGTACGAAAACCGGGTACACAACTGGCGTATTTCTTGAATGCCGTTGTAACTTGAACGGCCAACTCGCGGGTCGGAGCCAAAACAATTACCTGCGGTGCTTTTTGGCTTAGGTCCAATCGAGACAATAACGGCCACGCGAAGGCGGCTGTTTTTCCGGATCCTGTTTCAGCTTGACCGATCAAATCACGACCGTCCATTAGATGAGGAACGGTTTGCAACTGAATTGGCGAAGGATTGTCGTAACCCGCTTTGCCGATCGCTTCCAACACTTCTGGAGACAACTGCATGGCAACAAACGGATTTTCTACATCTGCATCGGCAGCGACGAAATCAGATTCGTCTTCGACGTCGGTTTCTAAGTCAACTTCAGCGGCCGCCACAGGTTTAGTTTCTTTCGCAACTTCAGGCTGTTGGACAGCTTGAGGCGGTTCGGCCGGAGGATCAAAATCATTTTCATCGTCTCCGAGATCGGCAACGGAGACCAATTCGTCTTCGTCTTCTTCTTGAGTTTCTTCATCGACTTCTTGCGTCGCTGGTACCGCTGCAAAAGGATCGCCACCAGCAGCAACCGCCACTGGCTCGATGGCCGCTGCAGCTTGTTCAACCGGAGCTGCCACTTCAACGGCTGCTTTTTTTACACCGACTTTTTTCTTAGGCTTCAGGCCTAACGCAGCACTCAAAAATTCATGCGGTTCTGGTTCGGGTTCAAGCCCAGCGACTTCCATCGTCACTTTAGCAGGCTTGGCATCGGAGCTTTGCTGCGCCG
>CAZHCH010000140.1:0-6950 GCA_964530985.1 uncultured Pirellulaceae bacterium
GCTCTGGCGAGCGTAGCTGCACGTCGAAGGCGTCGTAGCTGGGCTCGCCAGAGCTCAGGAGGCGTTGGCAATTCGCCCGAAGTCTGACGACATCGGCTACGCTAATGCCAGCACTAGCGTTTCAGCAGCGAGGTGATCTCAGCCGTGTTGGTTAGCCCTTGCCGTCGTTCCACGATTTTGCCTTGCTTGAGGACAAGGATCGTCGGTAGAGCATTGGTTTGGTATTTTTGAGCCAAGGCAGGATGTTTATCGATGTTTACCTTGACGATTTGAGCTTGGTTGGCGTTTGCAGTTGTTTCAAGCTCTTTGAGGATCTTGCCTTGCTTCTGGCACGGTTTGCACCAATCGGCATAAAAGTCTATCAGGACTATCCCCTGGGCTTGTTGCACAATTTTGTCTAACTGTTCTGTTTTATCGAGCGTAATCAATGAAGCAGAAGAGTTGTGGCCGATTGATGAAGCCGGAACTTGAGCTATTGGCCTGAGAGTATTAAATGAAACGGGAGTCGTCGTTTGGCAGCCAGCCATCAGTCCAATGGTTGCTAGTCCGAGCAACAACATGATTGGGTTTGTTTTCATCTCACGCACTTCCAATGTTCGCATAAACACTAAGTCAATCCAGCTCCGGCGGGTTTTGAGACGGAAGAAAATGAAAAGGCTTACGGAAAGATCTCAAAAAATTTTGAGTTTTTAAAATGTGCTGGCAAGTCGGTTAATTTTTCGTGCGCGAATTTACTTTAGCGCAATTTAGCATGGTTACTTACTACTTTTACGCTTGGATTTAATGTTAGGTAATTTTTGACGGTCTTGATTAGTCTCTCAGTCGCCGTAAGCAATTAACGACCAAAGCGGTCCAACCCGTCTGATGGCTGGCGCCCAACCCTTTGCCCGAGTCGCCGTGGAAGTACTCGTAAAACAACACGAGATCCTTCCAGTGTGGATCTTCAGCAAATCGAACGTCACCGTCGTTGTAAGCTCGTTGCCCTTGTTCATCGGCCAAGAAAATTTTTGCCAAACGCTCGGCCAACTCGCAGGCAACCTGCTTAAGATTCATCATCACGCCTGAACCGACGGGGCATTCGACTGTAAAATCGTCGCCGTAAAACTCATAGTAGGTTTCGAGCGATTCGATGATCAAAAAGTTGATCGGGAACCAAATTGGGCCACGCCAATTACTATTGCCTCCAAACAGTCCAGAGTCTGATTCGCCAGCGGTGTAGCCAACCGAAACCGATCGACCATCCATTGAAAGTTCAAAGGGATTCGCTTCATGTACCTTGGACATCGATCGAACGCCGAACTCAGACAAGAACTCATTCTCGTCCAATAGGTAATGTAGCATTCGTTCAAGTCGTTGTTTCGAGGGTACTGCCAGCATCATTTTTGGGATGCTGTTTCGCCGTTCCAGGTAAGTAATCTGGCTCGACAGCTCCCGCCGGTTTTCTAAGAACCAAACTAGTCGCTTTTTGAATCCAGGCAATTGATCGATCAGGTCGGTATCTAGAATGCTAACGGCGACCATCGGCAGCAAGCCTACTAGTGACCGCAAACGAATTGCGGTGTATTGCGTGCCGCGATGCAAGTGATCGTAGTAAAATCCATCTTCTTCGTTCCACAATCCGGAACCGCCAAGGCGGTTCATGGCGTCGGTAATCGCAACAAAATGTTCGAAGAACTTCGATGCCACGTCGGCGTAGCTTTCGTCTTCACGCGCTAGTTCCATGGCGATCGACAGCATCGTGGTGCAATAAAAAGCCATCCAGGCAGTCGCGTCCGCTTGGTCCAAGTGACCGCCAAAAGGTGAATCTTTTGATCGGTCAAAGACACCGATGTTGTCTAAGCCAAGGAAGCCACCGGAGAAGATATGATTATCGTCGCGATCCTTCCGATTGATCCACCAAGTAAAGTTGATCAGCAGTTTGTGAAATACCCGTGCGAGGAACACTCGGTCGGCTTTGCCTTGTTTCTTTTCGTATTGGTAGATTCGTAATGCGGCCCAAGCATGAACAGGTGGGTTGGTGTCACCAAAAGCAAACTCATAGGCGGGGATTTGCCCGCTGGGGTGCATGAACCACTCACGCAAAAACAAAATCAATTGTCGCTTCGCAAAATCGATATCAATTTCCGCGAACGGTATCATGTGAAACGCTAAATCCCACGCTGCGTACCATGGGTACTCCCACTTGTCGGGCATTGAGATCACGTCGCGGTTGGCGAGGTGGCTCCAGTCGGAATTGCGTCCCTGCAGTCGCTCTGCTGGCGGATGAGGACGGTTGGGGTCGCCACGTAACCAGTCACGAACGTTGTAATGGTAAAACTGTTTGGTCCACAGCAGGCCCGCGTAGGCTTGTCGTGCGATCAACGCTCGTTGACCAGTCAAGTCATCCATGACTTCGTCGTAGAACTCGTTTGCCTCGGCTAGTCGCTGACCAAAAGTGGCGTCAAAGTCAACGCCTAGTGGACTGGCGTCGTTGCATTCGAGTTGCTCAAAACTAGTTTGGTTTAGCAGACGCAACCGAATTGTTTTGGTATCACCCGATGCGATGTCAAAACTAAACCAAGCAGCAGCTTTAGATCCGGTTTGGCCTGGATGAGTTGCACCGATGTTGTCATGAATGACACGTTCATGGAACGCGTCTTTAACGTAAGGCTGATCGTTGACGGTGCCAAAGAGTCGTTTTTGATTGGTTTCATTTTCGGTGAACAATAAGGGGGCGTCCACGCCATTTTCGTCGGGCTCGATCAGCCATTGCATTTTCCCCAGCGATGCGTGTTCCATTGAAACTTGGTTCGCTGATTGACGCTGCATGCGCGGACGAGGCCAGTAGCCTTCCCCAGTTCGGCCATGTGCCCATGTGTTGCGACACCAAAGCGTTGGCAAGCAATCGATTGGCGCTGGATCAGGGCCACGATTGGTGATTGAAATCCGAATTAAAACGTCGTTGTCGTCGCCTTTGGCATATTCAGCCAGTACGTCAAAGTAACGAGATTCGTCGAACACACCTGTGTCAGTGAGTTCATATTCTGGCTCTAGTTTGGATCGCTGAGCATTGTTATCGACCAATTGCTGGTAGGGAAACTCGGCTTGCGGATACTTATACAACGCTTTCATATACGAGTGCGTCGGCGTGGAGTCTAAGTAGAAGTATTGCTCTTTGACATCTTCGCCATGGTTGCCTTCGGGGCCGGTCAGCCCGAACAAGCGTTCTTTTAAAAACGGATCCTTGTGATTCCATAACGCCAACGCAAAACAAGCACGGCCTTGACGGTCGGTGATTCCTAGCAACCCGTCTTCGCCCCAGCGATAGGCTCGTGATCGAGCTTGATCGTGCGTGAAGCTATTCCAGCTATCGCCGTTGGCGGAATAGTCTTCGCGGACCGTACCCCATTGTCGCTCGGCCAAGTAGGGTCCCCATCGCTTCCAATTTTTTTTGCGGTGTTGATTCTCTTGAATCCGAATCCACTCAGGTGCTGTTTTTGGAGAAGGCGTTTTTGACATGATCGACAGAGACGAAGCAAAGATTGAAGAAGTCGTGAATTATAAGGAATTTTTATTACTTAGTGACCGGGGCTATCAAGCCGCAGAAAAATTGGTCCCCACATTTACTCGGATACTTCCTCGCCAAATAGTAAACGTTTGACGGCAACCTCAACGTCATCGTTTCGCATCAACGACTCGCCGACCAAAATCGCGTCAACTTCATTGGCTTGCATTAGCTGCACGTCTTCGTGGGTGAAAATGCCGCTTTCGCTGACAAACGTCGTCGTCGCTGGCAATTGCTGTTTTATTCGGATCGAGTGCATCAGGTCGACTTCGAAGGTGTTCAAGTCGCGATTGTTAACGCCAACCAACTTGGGCTCGCAAGCCAGTACGACATCCACATTCGCTTGATCGTAGAGTTCTACCAATGGTGTCATGCCGAGTTCGACAATCAAGTCGTGCAGGTCTTTTAGTTGGTTGGGTTCAAGGCATTCGGCGATCAACAGCACCGCGTCCGCACCTGCCATGCGCGCTTCGTAGATTTGCGACGGGTCTAACACAAAGTCCTTTCGTAGCAGTGGGATGTCAACCGTCGCGCGAATTGCTTTAAGGTAATCCAAGTGGCCTTTGAAAAAGTGTTCATCAGTCAGCACACTAATGCAAGACGCGCCAGAATTCGCATAAGCTTGAGCGATTTTGACCGGGTCAAAATCAGCGCGAATCAAACCCTTCGACGGACTGGCTTTCTTGACCTCCGCGATCAAGCTTACTCGGTCTGCTTGTTGGCCACCGGTCAACGCTTGCAAGAAATTACGCGGGGGAGCAACTGCATTAGCATCGAAATTCACTTGCGGTCGCGCAGCAATTTCTTGACGCTTGTGGATAATGATTTTTTCGAGAATAGAAGACAAAGTAATTATCGTTAAAAAGGTTAAACGTTCGTTTGTATGATGAAGTCGACGGCTGTCAGCAGCCAATATGAGGATAATCGTTGTTGTAAAAGTTCAGTTCTACGGTGATCGAGTTGACACTTATTCAAACAGTTAGTTCGGCGTCAGTGATAGGTCAACAACGATAGGATAGTGATCTGAACCTGCTGGTTCGCCAAGGAACCGATCGTGTATGTGTACTTCGGGTGATACAAAGGCGTGGTCAATCGGAATCAGCGTCGGCCAGTAGTAGCGAGCATTCCATGATCCTTGGTATCCAAAGCCAGTTCGACTATCACGATAACCCAAGCGGTTCTGAAAGTCATCCAGAAATGGTGACCATGGCGCGCAGTTGAAGTCACCTACTACAACTGTGGGTATTGTTGATTTGCTTAAAAAATCTGCTGCGTCAGTAAATTGGTCGTTCCGGATTTGCAAGCGGTTTGCGGTCACTGGAGAAAAAACATGCAAGCCTGCCAAGCGAAGTTTTTGCTGGCCAACCATAAACTCGGCCGTTACCATCGGGGCATCAGTAATCTCTGGAGTCAACTGGATCGTCCGTGTGTTCGTCAAAGGCAGTTTGCTAAATATTGCGATCCCGAAACCATGCCACCGCGGAGCGCGAGTTGAGTGTGGATAGGTTTCATCGTCGATCAGTGACTGCATTGTCTCGTGCCACTGGTGGTCATATTCGACGATGACAACGACGTCAGGGTTGAGCTTGGCGATTTGTTTTTTTACATCTTGGTAGCTTTGGTTCTCGGCTAAAACGTTATACGACATAATTCGAATTTTTGTGTCGCCCGGTGCCGGCTGCACAACTTGTAGGTAGACCGACAAAACTCCAACTGAACACCAAAAGGTAGCAATGACCAGCAGGATTCCAATCCACCAACGTTGAAAGGAAATGGCTCCGATGATGCAGACAAATAACCCAATCAGTATTTGGGCCCGAAAGTTCGAAACCAGTTCAGCAGCGAAGGAATATCGGCCGCAAAGTGAAAACGCGAACAGGGCGATCAATATGAATGCGGCGGCTACGAATGCGGCACCAAAAAAGGAGCCGGCCAAGCTGGCGACTCCATTGGAGGTTTCTTTAGGTGGGTTCAGTTCAGTCAAAAATGGTTCAGCTCAGCCAAGTGATTATAAGGGTTAGCGATGGCGTTGGCTGCTCACTTGCCATTGTATAAATAGGGGTTCAAAGCCGGGTCGTTGTACATCTTGAATTGTCGGTAGGTTCGGTGACGCTTTTTACCAGAAAAGATATCCGATAGCAGCTGTTCCAGCGATTGTTTTAGATCGTTTTGTTGTAACTTGCAGACTGCCAGCTTGTGATTAACCGAGTCGAAGTGTTCTTGGCTGACGTCATTGCGATCGAGTTGTTCTTGTAGGTGATAAATTCGCAGTGACATGATCGATAGTCGGTCGATCGTGCTGCCGGGCGTTTCGGTGTTCAGTGGTGCGTCCTTAGGAGCTGGTCTGCCGTGACTGGTGACCAGTTCAGTGATTTCATCGTCAACTTTTTCGATCCAATCGTTGCGTTGTTGATTGAAGCGATCGATCGAACGCTTGACTCTCGCAATCTCAGCATCGCTGACATCCGGACTACGCGCGATATCTTCCTCGTGCCAGAGTTGAAAGTTAAAGCTGTGTTGCGTGCAGATGACGCTTTGAAGACCGACATAGGGATTGTCGATTTCTTCGTCGTGCCACCGTGCCACCGTGCTGGCTTGCAGTTGGAGAACTTCATCCAAATTGATTGGCTGCGACATCCTGAAAACCCTTGTTCTAAGCATCTTTGCTGATTCGTTTAAGACGTTGGGATTGTACGCAAGACAGGAAATTCAGCCCATGCCGATTTTTAAGGCAGCTTATCTGCTGATAGCGGCGATTTCGGGCGGTATTCTTGCGGCAATTGAAATTTGGCAATAGGTGGGTACTGTCGAACAACACGAATTGTGGTGCAGTATTCTGCCCGCTGTTGAATGTAGTATTTTGGCAGATCCGTGGTCGAGGGCAACGACCGCCCTTCAAGCCATGGGCGCCATGCACTACCATTTGCGGTTGGTTCTGGTCTCTTGGTAAATTGGGTTTCAGTTGATAACACGCTTGTGTTTTATCTTGGAAACCCTTCGCTTATCTAGACTGCGAAGTTTTGCGACGCAGGTACTGACTGAGACTTGATTAACCATTGAATTGAAGACAAAAGAGTTTTCTCATTCCAAGTCGAGGAGTTTTTCGTGGCAGATGCAGATATCGGACTAATTGGTCTGGCAGTGATGGGTGAAAACCTAGTTCTAAATATGGCCAGCAACGGTTATCAAGTCGCCGTTTACAATCGCACCACTTCCAAAGTGGACAACTTCATCGCCGGCCGCGCCGCAGGTCAACCGATCGTTGGCACGCACTCGTTGGAAGAGCTTTGCAGTAAGCTCAAACGACCGCGTCGCGTGATGATGATGGTCAAAGCAGGCGCCGCTGTCGACAAAGTCATCGAAGGCCTGTTGCCTCATCTTGAACCAGGTGACATCGTCATCGATG
>CAZHCH010000141.1:0-6789 GCA_964530985.1 uncultured Pirellulaceae bacterium
AACATGGTTATATACGACAGCCTGTCCGACAAACTGTCTTCAGCGCAAATCCTAGTGGATTTTCGGTGCCTGTCAAATTCACTGAACTTCTATTGCTTAACTCAGCTTGTAGAACGATTGCGCAGTGCCGCCAAAGATCTGGGCTTTTTCCGACTGACTGAGCGTTCCCACGATTTCGTCGAGCGCGGAATGGACTCGAGCATAGCTGCCGGCGAGTTCACAAACGGGCCAGTCGGATCCGTACATGCAACGCTCTGACCCAAACGCTTCTAACGCAGTTTCAACGTATGGCCGTAGGTCCGCCGGAGTCCAGCTCTCCCAATCGGCCTCGGTCACCATCCCCGATAGTTTACAGTAAACATTTTGGTAGGCTGCGGCTGCTTTTATATCGGCCGCCCAGTCATCGAATTGTCGTTCTTTGATATTGGGTTTGGAAAGATGGTCAATCACTAGTGGCAAGTCAGGCACATGCTGAGCCACGGCGGGGGCGTGCTTCAAGTGCTTTGTAAAAAACAACAACTCAAACGGAACACCATGCCGCTCAAGAACCTTCAATCCCGACAGCACATCCGGGCGGACGATGAAATCGTCGTCCGGTTCGCCTTGAGTGATATGCCGAATGCCAACAAACTTCGGATGGTCTTTAAACTCGACCAACTGATCCTCACAGGCATCACTCACCAAATCAACCCAACCAACAACACCAGCCAAGAAGTCGTTTTCTTCGGCCAGTCCAAGCACCCATCGGTTTTCTTCAACGTCGTGCTGTGTCTGCACAAAAATCGCTTTGTCAACACCCGCAGCTTTCAACAGTGGCTCTAAGTCTTCCGGCAAATACGACTTGTGAATGGCTGCATGCTGCGGTTCGGCCAACCAAGCGTGGTCGAAAGGCATCTCCAGTTTCCAGAAATGTTGGTGAGCGTCGATGATCATGGCAGTTTTGCTTGATTGAGTGTTGCTGATGAACAGAAGTGAAATGGCAGCCCTGAGTGACCGTCAGTTTACCAAATATCCAAAACAAAACAGGCATCGAATCATGGTGGCGGTTCAATTTCGTTTCGAGGATCTTTGGTGGCGTCCGATTTGGTTCGCCAGTCCCAAATGATAAAACCAAATATCAAGGCATCCAGTAAAACCTCGAAGACCATGAATTGCCCTCCGAAGTGAGCCCGATCCCAGTAGCTAACGGGGCTTGAAAAACGATACTGCCAATTGATGGGGAACAGTAACACGGGACCATCGTCGTGGTGCGTCAGCACGTCAACGATCGAATGCAACATACAGGCGCTTAAGAAAAAGCAAAGCCACCGGCCAAGTCGCTGTCTACAATGCTTGATCATCACTGCCAGCCCGAGCAAAATGAGTATCATCAACGGCGAGTGTAAGAAATTGTGCAGCCCGATCCAGATAGGGTCGTTAAAATATAGATCACTGAAAATGTGTTTAAAAACTCGCTCGTTTTCCCAGCCCAGCATGTTTCGAAAATAGTAAATTCCGCCGAAAGAGAGAAAGTACAGCGGAAGATCAGGTGCCACCGAACCTAGTGCCAACGCCCACCGAGGGCTATTTTTGGCCCAAGGGAGTAGCTTGCCTGCGGCGATGGTCATTAGCCAATGTGAGGGCGTGTTCATTCGGCCGAGTTGATTTTTAAGAAGCTCAAACGTCGCACACGTCGGCTTGATTACATTTGAATTTTAAGTCGATCAAGTGAACAAAGCGCATGAACCGGCGGTACTGATAATTCCGACTTCCGGCATTTCAAACGAATACTAAAAGATAAGTCGCTCAAACCATCCGTTGACGACTGACCACATCAGCCCCAGAATCAGAAACGCGGCGCCCATGGGAATGAAAATGGTTTTCAAGATTAACGATGTGGAAGATTTGTACTGATCTGAACTTTGATGTGCTGAAAGTCCGACTGAGCTGGCGGCGGCCACTTGAGCTGGGTTTGGGTCGGCTGGTTCAGCCGTTGAGGTTGTTTGAGGCTTCGCCAATATCGGGACGGTTGCAGCGTCTAAGGCCGGTGCAATCACTGTCGTCTCGGTTTTGGCTTCTGGGGATACGACATAGACACCGGCAAGTTGAGCATCGACGACTGGCTCAGGACTGTCGGCGATCGCGACTTTTACTCTGGAGTTTTCGGTACCGTCGATGCTATCCCAGTCGACTTCCGCTAACGCCTGATGCACTTGAGGATCATGAATGGCAGGCGATTCGACAGGGACATTTTCAGCACCGGTTTTTGGCGCCTGAACAGGTTGGTCGCCTACTGGAGTCGAGTCGGTTGCTGGAACCGAGAAATCATCGTCGCCCCAGTCATCGTCGTCGATGTCACCGATGTTGCGGTAGAAGCTGGCTCGTTCGAAAGCCTCTTGATCAATTTTTTTGAGTTCTTCCAAATGCTTTGCCGCTTCGGGCAGAGGACACTCGAGCATATAAGCAATGATCGGCACACGTTGCCAGTTAGATTCTTCGTCGAGTTCTTTATAACGTTTGACGAGTTTTTCCATGACCGTCCAGTCGCCCCAACGCGCTAGGTCTTCAATCACGATATCAGCGTGTTCGGGATGATCCAAAATAGACCGAACCGCAGGCACGATGTCACTGGTTAAGATAACGTCGGTTTCAGTGGCATGAAAGCGCAAGGCTTCCATCACGTTGGTCAAATCAACGTAGTCCGTTTTTTCATTAGCGAGAAATTTCTCTTGAATCAACGGCAACCCTTTTTTGCCGACAAGCGTCAGGTAACATCCGATTAACGCATCCAGGCCAGCCTGTTGTTTGCGGTTGTCGGATCGGATTAAGCTTTCCAGTAGCTTGACGTCTTCGGGTTTTCCACACACGCCCAGCATGGTGAAGTACAGCCGTCGTCGGTTAACGGTTGTCTTTGGTGATTTAATAAATTCAAGCAGCCGCTCTCGCTGCATTTGATCTTTCATACCCTGCAGGTCTTCATACGATGCTGCAGCGAATTCGTCGTAAGCGTCGAACGCTAGAATTTTTTCTTTGTCTTCTAGGTACTTCTGAAAAAAGACCAGCCGCTCAGGACCACTTTCGGGTAGCTCGCGGGTTTGTTGCAAGTAATCAAAGACTCGCTCAGACGCCTTGATCGGTGTGGTCCAAGAAATATCTGGGGCACCTTGCCCCATAATCAAGAACTTTTGGCCAACTGGGTAAACACCAACCACTTGAGTCTTAAACGTCATGCCCGTCGTGACGACCTCTTTTCCCTTAAGAACACCAACGATTTCAAACTCGCCATCGGGAAATTCATACGTGCCGGCGGCAGCTGGCTCTGGCGTATTGGTGAGTTTGGCAACAACTGCTACTTGCTGTTCGTTAATCTGTTCAGTGAAGGTGAGCGCCACGGCGGAACAAAAAGGGCAAGCAAGCGCGGTGGCCTGTTGTCCGATAAACAAACACAAGCCAGCGATCACTAACGACAAGATCGCAGTCGGTCGGAGAATTAACGCTACGTAGCGGAAACGCATAAATGGGTCAGGGCGAAAAAATGGGGGTTGGCGTCAGCGGTATACTACCGTTTTCTCTCGTTTAAGCAAAACGGAAACGAAGAAACTTTAACAAATAGGCGATGCTGGCATTAGACAGTAGGTACAGTGTTGGAAAATTCTGCTTTTTTGCAAGTTCAGACGCCGACATTAGACTTTCAGCTAGCCTATTTTGTTTTTTTCAAATCGGTACCAATTTCAACCCATTTTTCAAGCTTGAGCGTTTACAGAGGCTGAAATTCGACAACCGGCATTGCTGAGGTAGTTTTGTGGCAGTTAGCGCCAGCAGGTCAATCGGTTATCATCAAAAGCAAGGACTGGTTCGCTAAAACGTTTTTTTTTGAAATCAAACAATGGACGAAATTCAGCTAGGAAAAGTCTGCGAAACTGAAGCCAAAGACCAAGCTTTGCTGTTCAAGGCGGTTTTGGAGCAAGAAGGTATGAGCGTACTGATCAAAGGCCTTGAATCCTCTGCGTTGGGTGAGGCCATCGACGGAGCGGATGTCATTGAACTGTTTGTGCCGATTACTGATCTCACCCAAGCCAAACGGATGGTTGACGAGATTTTGGCTGAAGACGAGGAACCAATCCCCGCGTGGACTTGTGAGTGCGGTGAGAGCGTAGACGAAGGATTTTTTGTCTGCTGGTCATGTCAAACCGAATACAAGCCAGCCGACTGACGCAAGGAAAGCATGCCTATTATGGCCTCAAACAAAAATCAAAAAGCTCCCGCCGCCGACCGATTCGCTCCACTACCCAAGCAGCCTAAATCTGGCTCAGCAAACCAGACGCCGCCCAAACGTTACGGGCTGCTGGCTTTGTTTCTACTGATCTCCGTTGGTGGAACCTTTCTCGCGATCTCGCTTCGCCCTCAAAATTTGGCGCCTCAATACAAAGCGGTTGAAATCGCCAAATACCCGCACGATAAAACCGCATTTACCCAAGGGTTGATTTGGGAGGATGGGGTGTTATGGGAGAGCACCGGTCAATTAGGTGAGTCTTCAATTCGCAAGGTTGATATGGAAACCGGCAAGGTACTAAAAAAAGTGCCGCTGAAAGACAAGTACTTTGGCGAAGGGCTCGCGCTGCTGAACGACAAGCTTTATCAGCAGACCTGGAAGAATCACAAGGCACTCGTCTACGACCGGGATCTGAATCAAGTAGCCGAAATTCCTTACGACCGACAAGGTTGGGGGTTGGCCACTGACGGTGAGCATTTGATTTTCAGCGATGGGACCAACCGAATTCGATTCGTTGACCCGGATACTTTTGAAACCGTTCGTTTCATCAGCGTGATCCAGCCCGGAGGCCGACGTATCACCGAACTAAACGAGCTAGAATATATCGAGGGTAGTATCTACGCCAACCGATGGAACACGGAAACGATTTACGAGATCGATCCAGATACCGGTGACGTTACCAAGACGATCAGTCTGGCAGGTTTGTGGCCTGCTAAAGATCGACCGAAAGGTGGTGTGATGAACGGAATCGCCTTCAACGAAAAAAGCAAAAAAATGCTAGTCACTGGCAAGTACTGCCCATTCGTGTATGAAGTGGATCTGGTAGAAGTGAAGCAGTAATCCGGTATTGATCGCCTGCTATACCAAGTGCAGCGACTGCCACAGGCTTGGGTCTTCTTGGATCGGTAGCTGAGGGCCGATGGCGAGTGTTTGTTGCCCCAGTTCACGATCGACGATTGCGTAGTTAAATCCAATGTTGCGATGCTCGTTGGCATCCCAACCGTTAAGTGTTTCGCCGGGCACGAACGCATTCAGAACGTAGCCGTTTTTAGTGATCTTCGAAGACGCTTGTACGGGTGCCCGGTTGATTGTTGGCGAATCGGCGCGGCTGCGATTAATTTTGAGCATCGACACGAGCGGTTTGTTGTCTTTAGGTCCCGAAGCAGGCAGAACAACAAACCAATGGCAAAACTTCGTCGCGCGATGAACATTGTGAGTGTCACGCGTGTCAATCCAAAACTGCAAACCATCACTGTCTAGCAGTTCGGAATGTCGACACCACAGCGCTTGTTTCTTGGCGGTGACGGAAACCGAAACCAGCAGGCCTTTTTCGTGCCAGCCAACCCGCACGTCGGCGAAGTTGTGTTGGTTTTCAAAGGCTCCCAAATGTGGCAACTGAAACCCTTCGTCCAAGCTAAACTTGCTGCTGACTTTACCGGTGAATTGTTGGCAGTTCAGGCGATAGCGGAACAAAAGGTTTTTGGGAATCTGTGCGACGATCGAGTTGCTCATGATGGTCTTGAAATCGCTCAAAAATGGATAAATCAAAGCGTGGAATTATAACCGCCGTTAGGCGAAACGCCCAGTCACCCCGTTTGGCTGCCAGTAATCAACTAAAATTCACCGAGGCCACCATTAGTCTAGGCACAGGAATGGAATTAAATTCCTACAAAAATTTGATTCAAAACCGATCATTGCTCTATTAAAATGAACGCCAACAATCGTTCCACTCCACTTCCAAAGAGAAACGTTTAAATGCAAGTCCAGTGCCCCAGTTGTAGTAAAGTGATTCCGGTAACCCCCAAGCTTGCCGGGCGTAAAGTCAAATGTAGTTGTGATACGGTGCTGAAGATGCCGGTGCCGAGCCCCGCTTCTTCAGCTGAAGCAACTCAAGTGATTGAGGTCTCCTGCGCAAGCTGCAGTCGCCAGCTAAGAGTGGATGCCAGTGCTGCTGGCAAGATGGTAAAGTGCCCTTGTGGGACAACGTCTGCGGTTCCCACTGGCGGACCTGCTCCACCGTCGTCGCCGATGCCTGCCCATGACCCCTTCGGGATGCCGGTAGATAACGACGCGGATGATCCGTTTGGATCGCTTAGCAGCGAAGACGGTTTCGGCAATGTCGACGGTGACCCGTTCAGTTCCGGTGGGCGATACGAAGTCGACTCAACGCCGGCCTACATGAAAAATCCGAAGGCTGGAAATACTAAAAAGAAGAAATCACCGTCACAGTCTAGTTCGTCAGGCGCCGATATGGGGCAAGTCCTTGGCGGCATTGGAATGATGGTAGGAGCGGTGATCTGGTTTGTCGTCGGATTGTTTGCCGGGGTTATTTTCTTTTACCCACCCATTCTGCTGATCATCGGTTTTGCCACGATGATTAAAGGATTTTTAGGGTCTTAATCAGTCAATCTGGGGCTGTTGTGGGGCTGGCAAGATTTTCAGGTGTTTTATTGGGCGAGTGTGTGTCATGCTTCACGGCTTTGAGGGTAAGAGTACCTACTGAGTGTTAGCATGCTTACGCGTCCGATACTGTTTTG
>CAZHCH010000142.1:0-6757 GCA_964530985.1 uncultured Pirellulaceae bacterium
TCTTCGTTGCAATCACATGTCAACTTTGCAATACTTAAAAAGATCTGATCACAAAAGATCTGATCACAAATATTCGAACGCAAACTGCGAAATCAATTCGTTGTTGAAGTAGCCGAACGAAGTCTTTGAGAACACGGTGCAAACGATGACTATTGGCAGGATATTTATATTTAATCTACTGGCCTGCTTCGCTTTACTTTTGAGCTGCCAACGGGACGTCTTAAACGCGCAACCAGTTGGTGCAAAAGAAATGAAGCTGGACTTCCAAGCAACCGGGATTCATGTCGATCGTGACGGAAAGCACGCGATCGCCTGGGGAAAGAAAACAGCGAACAGCACAAATCGTGGCGGAAACATCGGCCAAGGATCGCTTTCGGATCAAGTCGCAGTCATCGATTTAGAAGCTCTCAAAGTGATCACCCAAAAAACACTCTCCGCCGGCGTCCAAACAGCGATAATCCAAAAACCTTATTCGTATCTTACGCCTAAATCAGGCAACGTACTCTACCGATTCGACGCGTTGACGTTAGGCAAAAGTAAGCGAATGTTCTTGAAGCATAAAACACGATCACTGACACCTTTTACCAAACAGCAAATAGGTGTTGTCTATGGTTCGACCTATCAAGTCATTGACACCACCAGGATGAAACCGAGCCAGTCAATCGTAGTTGGAGATTCTCTCAAAGACGCTGTGGGACGCCCTCAGGAAGTTGCACCAGGTATTTTGAGCTTCAACTCGAAGTTACTAAACATCCAAGACGGGACTGTTGTGATGTTTCGACGCCCCCCTAATCTCAAGTCGTTGACGACAAAAGCCCCTCTCCAAACAGGGAATTTACGGGAGAATCCAGGAGGCCAAAAAATGTTTGGCCGCTACATCAGTTACACCACAATTAGTTCCGCGTCAGGATCGCCCATTGCTCAATTTAAGGTCTTGCCTTGCACAAGCCCCCACCACCACGTCGCGTTCGGGGTCCGTGCTGAATCGACGTCTTCTGGCCGTAACTGGCAAACCACGACCTACTTTGAAACCTACAGTCTGGTTGATGGAGAAACGCTAAATTCGCAGCTTTTTGATACGTTCGATTCGACTAATTACCGGGGTCGTGTACCCACTGGAATGTTGCGTGCAGCCAATGACAAAGTGGTCCATGTTCGACAGGAAGTTTTAACGGTAATCCCTTTAGATCAATCCAAACTAGCATCCGCCCCGAAGCCACTTCATTTCTCAAGCACTCAAGTCCCCATACTCAGCACCGACAAAGCTCAGACCATTTTGTTTAAAGCCGACGGCGGAAATGGAGAACTCAAATACCGGTTGGCCTTCGAAACTGAAGGAATCAAAATCGATTCAACATCCGGCATGGTTACAATCGACACTCCAAGTTTATGGAAGCGCTATGTCAGCGCCCCACCTCCCGTAGGGTTGCATTTTGGAAAGCAGCGCAAAGTGCAGTATCTTTCGGAGGAGGAGTACGCCGAAATGCTTGGTAAGCCACTGCCAGCAGGCAAGGTGCCGTTCTCACTACCGATCTCCTTAGCGGTCTCCGATGAAGAAGCACAGGAAGATCAGATGACCGTATATGCCGTGGTGCATGCTGACAAAACTGCTGTGGATAAAATTGAAGCAGATCGACTCGTTAAACTAGAAACTGATCGTCAGGAGCGTCTTGCCAGAAACAACGCAAACCAAGAGCAACCCATGAAGGACCGGAACAGAACAACCTCTGCCGGAGCTACCGAGAGGATTGACGAACTGGCAAAACGAATGCGTCGCATTGAAGCCACCCTCGATATGATCCTCGAAAAAGTCAGCAAGTAATCTCATGTTTTTACAAGCCAATCTCTTAGATGCAATCGTGTCAACACTCTCCACCACCAGAACGTCGATGTCAAAGCTACTAGCCTGTGTCGCGTTAATTCTGACCTGCCAATTGCAAGCGCTTCATGCGGAGATTACGACGGTAAAAATTGAAAGCCATCCCGACACAGCCAGTTGGGCTCTCCACGAATCGGGCCGAATCTTTGCTAGTGTAAAATCTACCAACTCAGTGGTCGAATACGACCTGCGTGGTAAAGAAGTCCGCAAGTTCGATGTTGAACCAGAACCTGGTGAAATGATCATCAAAGGCGATCACCTCGTGGTCGCTTGTCAAAAGCCATCTAGCGTTTCTGTCATTGACTTAAAGGCGAACCGAGTAACAGGGAAAGTTGTTTTGGGAGGCAAAGAGCAGTTTGGCTTCTTCTGTTCGAAAGTTGACAATAGCCTTGTCTATGGATTCTCCAAAACAGGCGGTTACTATAACGGCGGTGAAATATTTCAAATTGACATCAACGCATTCAAAGTAATCAAACGGGTAAAATTAAAGAGGTGGATCCAATCGAATCCACATTTTGCTGCGATGTCAGCAGACGGCAAATCGTTAATTGCTCGCTCGAGTGGCGGCGTTACCAAGGTTTCGGTAAACGAAGCGGATGGTGAATTTGCCTATCATGGTTCGCTCAGTGCTCCATCTGGTCAAATTCAATCGGGTCTCAACAACCGCTTTTGGACGGCGGGAAAAAAACTCTTCTCCTACGATATGAAATCAGCACTCCGCGAGTTTTCAGGTTCACCGGTCACAATTCACCCCCGGTATAATCTAGCTGCCTCGTTTAATGTTAACGCTCTCAAGATCGAGCGATTTTCAGATGCTCAAACACTCAAAACCATTCCGTTGGCTTTCCAAGATGCGTCCAAGAAAATGTCTCGACGTACTCGGATCACCGCAAAAACATTTAAGAAAACTAATGTTTTGGTAGGCTTTGATAACAGCACACACGTTGTAACGGCTGCCAAAAATTATTGCCATGTGATTGACTTGACGGCACTGAAATTGCCTTTGGAACCACTCGTTATAATCAATGTACCTATGTCGGTAAAAGCTCAGATTGACGAACAATTAGCGATTCCCCTATCAACGATCGACAAGCAGCAAAATGACCGAGTCAAGTACAAGTTGCAAAAAGCTCCTGACGGTGCGAAACTAGTTGGCAACCAGCTTACTTGGACCCCTCAAAAAAAAGACATTGGCCCACACACGATCACCATTGCTGCCAATGTAAACGGTTCCGATTCAGTTTCCGTTGCAACGATCAACCTTAACGTCAGCGTGAACAAACTGATCTTGGACTTTCAAGTTGCCGGAATTCATGTTGATACTGACGGAAAGCATGCAATCGCGTGGGGGCCAAAGTTAGACCAAAATTCATTCCAGAGACAGTCAGCCAGGCACGGCACTGGCCCTACTCAAGTCGCAGTACTTGACCTTGAAAACCAAAAGGTCATCGTACAACAAAAGCTGGCGGCAGGTGTTGCCTCTGCGGTCATCCAGAAACCCTACGCATTCTTGACACCGCGTTCAGGCAACGTCATGTATCGATTCGATGCTTTGACACTCGGTGACAGTAAACGAATCTCCCTGGAAGGCAAACCTTGGTCGATCGTACCGTTCGCCAACAAGCAAGTGGGAGTGGTTCTGCAGGGCCGGTATGAAATGTCCGTGGTCGACCCCACGAGCATGAAACCAACCAAGTCGCTCCCTTCGGGGAACTTGCCCCGCGGCGAAAAAGTGGCGTTGGAAGTCGCACCTGGTATCCTGAGCTTTAACTCTCGACTACTAAACATCGACGATGGCGGTGTCGTGATGCTTGGCAAAAACCCTAACCTCTCGCTAATGACACCTTGGCAATCTGCCTTTGGTTCCCGTCCGAGCGTAGAGCTTACTCGGAAAATGTTCGGCCGTTACGTGGGATTCAATAAGATTCGCTCGCCGGCTTACTCCCAAATTGCTAAATTCGAGAATCAGATATTACTTTCAAGCCACATTCATCCAGTAGCATTCACAATACGTCAAAAATTAGAATCAGAAGTCCCGACGAGCACATCAAGTCGTCGCTACAAAGCCACTAAGTATCTCGACATGTACAGACTAGTTGACGGGAAGGTTTTGAGCTCAACTCTCTTCGACGTTACCACCGGTAAACTTCCGATCAATTTCAATTACAAATCCAAGAACGCCTTCGCGTTGGAAGAAAAAATAGTCTATGCCTATGACAACCAAGTTCTTCTGCTACCCATTGATCGCGACAAGATCTCAAATGCCTCCATCCCGCTCCACTTTACCGTCCCCCAGATTCCGATTCTGAGTACTGAAAAACCTCAATCTCTAGTCTGCAAAGCTACCGGTGGCAGAGGCGAACTCCAGTACCGACTGACGATCCAGTACGAAGGCGTTGAAGTTGATTCAAAGTCGGGCACTGTAACGATTGACACACCAAAGATCTGGCAGAGTTATCTGCAAAGGAATACGCCCCCGTACAATGGCAGTTTCCGTCCAAGGCGAAATCGCAAGCAACCTTCCGACGAGGAATACGAGGCGATTTTTGGTAATCCGATTCCCGCTGGCAAGACTCCTTTTGTACTCCCTATTAAGCTTGCCGTCACCGACGAAGACGCCCAAGAAGATTTCCTTTTGTTCTATGCCGTAGTGCACGCGGACAAGAAAGCAGCTGATCAATTGGAAGCACAGCAGGCGGCCAACGCCGAAACAGCGAAGAAAGCATCACAAGAAAGAGTTGCGACTGCCAATCGGGCCAGAATCCAACGCAACAGCCCTCGAAAAATCGACACCATGGATCGAGTCGACGACCTCGAGAAACGATTACGCCGCATGGAAGCGACGCTCAAATTGATCCTTGAAAAAGTAGACCAGTAATACCCACTTCAACATTTCAACTACGACTTCTAGCCTCTCTAAAACCGATGCAACCAGTTAACACGAAACTAGTATTCATTTTCCATCTCCTCGCTAGTTGCGTCCTGCTATCAAGCTATGCACCGAATGACTTGAGGGCACAGGACCATGAAACCGAACTAACGTTGGACTTTCAAGTGATCGGCATGCATGTCGGTCCAGATCAAAAACAGGCGATCGCGTGGGGCCCCAAAATCAAAAAGGGGGCAGACATGGGATTTTCAAAAAGCCACAACCACGGACCGGACGAAGTCGCAATCCTTGATCTTGAATCGCAGAAAGTCGTCGCTCAGAAATCGTTTTCGACCGGCGTACAATCGGCGATCATGGGGAAACGCTATATCTACTTACTGACTAAGCCTGGCAATTTATTACAACAATTCGGTGCAACGACTCTTAAAAAACGCAAGCGCACATTCTTAAAAGAAAACGGCTCATATGTCGTCCCATTCACCGACGAACAAATTGGCGTTTGTTCCACCCAGACAGGCTATCCGAAAATTCAGTTGGTGAACTCCTCCACAATGAAACTCGACAAAGTGTTTAAAGTTCGCGATTGGGGCGGCGAACAAAGAGTGACGGCGCAAGTCGAACCTGGGATTTTCAGCTGCGGCTCACGGTTTATAAATATTGATGATGGCAGTGTTGCTATGCTGACGGCTAATCCGAACCTCAACCTGCTCATTCCACGAAGACCTTCCTCTGGCTTGCAGTCCCCACGCCCGCCGCGAGTCTTTGGACGCTACATTGACAAGAACTCCATCCGGTCAACACCTACATCGGAGATTGCTAAATTCAACAGTCATAATAAAGAAATTTCTCCTACAGGGGCGACTGTTAGAGTTTCTGGAAGAATGGCATTTACAAGCCACTTCCACCCAGCGGCATTTTTGATTTATCAAAAATCAGAACCGTCCAGCCGAGGATTCCAGGCCAAATTTTACCTCGACACGATCAACCTCGTTGACGGCGAAATTCTTGACTCACAAGTTTTCGCTGTAGTCACCCGCAATCGTGTCATTCATTCGAATGATGGAATCGCTTTCGGTTTAAATGATAAAGTAGTGTACTCGCGTGGAAACCAAGTCCATGTCATACCCATCAACCTCGACAAAATCGCCGCAGCGCCAAAGCCGCTTCATTTCAAAATCCCACAGATCCCCATTCTCAATGCCAAAAAACGCCAGACGATATCCTTCAATGCAAGTGGCGGCACAGGCGAGCTCGAGTATCAATTGGCCTTCAAGTACGATGGCATCGAAATCGATTCAGCGTCCGGCGAAATGACAATTGACACCCCCACTATCTGGAAAAACTATCTCAAAGAAAACACACCTCCCTCCAAATCGTTCAGACGCAACTATCACCGTCGTAATCCCAAATCGCTTTCCGCAGAGTACGAAAACATGTTTAACGTGCCAATTCCCGCCGGGAAGATCCCTTTTGCGATCCCAATCAATGTATCCGTCACCGATAGTGAGGCCCAAAACGATCAATTAACTGCTTTTGCAGTAGTGCTTGGAGACAAATCCTCAATTGACAAGATGGAAGCCAAGCAGCGAGCTTTTATCGAAACAGCCCAAAAAGAGTACGCAGCCAAAAAAAAAGCAGCGCAGGAGCAAGCACGTGCCGAGCTAGAACGCTCCAGAAGTGGACGCGCACAGGGGCTCCCAGCAGAATCAGACGAGGAGTCAATTCGCCTCAACCGACTTGAAAATCAAATGAGCCGAATGGAAGACAAGCTCGATAGGATTCTGAAGGAAATTAAAAACTAGAGTCGTCTTTATAGTTCACAGAACAGATAAGATTCCGTGCATGCATCGGCACCCAACTTGGCAAATACAGCCAGTTGAGCTTAGGCGACTTTTCGAACGTGCGCCAGTTGTTTTGTAAGTTCAGATGATGCCAATGCATGCCAGTATTTAAGACTCCCTTTTTATCGCACAAATTCGGTATTTCCT
>CAZHCH010000143.1:0-6661 GCA_964530985.1 uncultured Pirellulaceae bacterium
CCCCGGTGTGGCAAGGTGATATCTTTGCAACCATTGCCGCATTTCTCGGCAGCGACCTTCCCGATTCAACTTGCCCTGATGGCGAGAGTTTTCTCAACCTGCTACGAGGCCAACAAAAACCTCAGCAGCGGAGAGCAATCGTGATGTCCTCATTCGAAGGGCACTTAGGATTAAAAACCAACGACGGTTGGAAGTTCATTGATTCAACCGGAGGCGGAGGGAACGACACGTCATGGGACTCTACTAACACGCGCATTGATTCTCCCCGAGGAGTAAACCAAGGAAGCCCTAAACAACTGTTTCATCAAGCAATTGATCTTGGGGAAGATTTTAATCTGATCGCCAATTCGAATGGCGATGCAGTGATTCGTCAAGAAATTACTTTACGCGTAGGAGAAGATTTACTGGGTCTGCTCGACCAGATACGTGCAAATGATTCAACGACTCTTTTCCCGCGAGTTCCTGACAATGACGGCGATTCTACGTCGAATGCAGAAGAAATCGACAATGGGACGGATCCGAACTTTCGGGACATTCTGTTTGGTGATGTGAATCGAGATGGAGATGTAAACTTTTCAGATATTGAGCCGTTCATCACGCTCGTTCTTGCTTTTGGTTATCAATGCGAAGCAGATATCGATCAAAATGGAGTTTTAGACTTTGACGACATTGGCCCGTTTATCACGGTTGTTTTGCAGCAGTAAGCTTAGTAACTATGCTGCCTAGAAGTTGGTAGTACGCTTTGCTCTAAGGACACTAGATCCTAGCGTGATCTGCGAACGCATAACAACGAAAAGCTCGTCACTGAAGTGACGAGCTTTTCTTCTGTTGCGTCGCACAGCTAATCGAGTGCTATGCATCAATATCGTTCGGGCGTATCGAGATAGAAACGACTACGAACCTGCTTGCTCAGTGCTTGGCTTGTCGGCTGAAGCCAAAGCTTCTACTGCCGCTTTGTACTTGGCGCGGGCCAAATTTAAACGAGCAGTCATTTCGCAGCATGTCTTTTCGTCACCAACAACGTAGAATTTTTCGTCACCAGAGGTCTGTGCCAATGCAGCTGCTTTGTTCGGGCAGTTGCAGGTTTCTTCGCCGACAACATAGCTCATGCTGACACCAGAAACAGCAGCTGAAACCAACTCAGCTTTCTTGCCTGCATCGACTGGGCAGTTGCAAGACTTTCCAGCGATCTTAGTTGCGCCACTGACGTCACACTTGCAAGGCGTGACAAACTCGGTTACGAACGCTTCGGTTGTTTCCACGAGCGAAGTCATGGCGGCTTTTTTTTCTGTAAAGCTCTTTTCGCCGACAACGTAGTTAATCGGATCGCCGCTCTTTTCAGCAAGCGAAGCCGCAGCTTTTGAACAGCAAACCGACTCTTCACCCACTTTGTAAGTCATTTTTGGCAACTCGCCCATCGCGGCTGCGATTGGGCATTCACCTTTGCACTGAGTCTCGTTCTTTTCCATCTCTTGTGCTTGAGCAAAAGTTCCGAATGCGACAACTGCAAAAAGCGCCAGTAGCGATGTGATTGATTGAGTTTTCATCTAGGTCTCCATAGTTTTAGGGGGGTAAATGCGAATGCCACGGGAATGTCAAACTAACTAAAGTTAGCAGCAGGTCGCATAACATGTTTTCATACTTGTGACTGATTGCGGCGGTAAACCTTACGAAAATAATCAACGGAATTCAAACGGTTGGTAACGCAACAAACATTACTCAAAAGTGCGAAGTGAGAGGGTTCGAATGTGCACAAAAAGAACGCCGTAAATCTCCATAACGAGCATTTAAAGGTGTTAGGTACCTTTGCGGAAAGCTAGGCAAGCTTCTTGGGTCTTCCACGTCGGCGAACAGTGGATTCAAGTCGGTGATTCTTCACCATCTATTGTCGTCCACTTTTCGGTTCCATACGGTTTGCCTCGACTAACACTCGCCTTGAGGTCAAGGGAACGTGCAAAGTTGGTTGGTCTGGTCTATGGTGAATTTGTCGCTATCGAAAGTCTACCATCACCGGATTGTGATCACTCAGTCGGTCCCACAGCTCTCCTGAGATTACTTCACAATTCGTTAAGGATGCTGTCCATGCTTGCGGAACAAAAATTCCATCACAATGGTAGGGCACGTCCTTTTTTGAACCCCATCGCAATGTCTGCGCAAGAGGCTTATCGGGATTGGCATGTTGCCAGCAATTGATCAATCCAAATTCATCTCTAAGGCGGGTTTGAATCTTTCGATCAGCATTTGAAGTCTTTCTTTCTTCAGACTTATGTCGCTGGCTAACCGTCAGGTTGAAGTCACCGCCAATTACGATTTCTGCATCTTTTCGAAACGTAAGCAAACAGTCCAGCATCTCATTCACGACCTTTTGATACGACCCCATATGACCGGGAGCATGAAGGCTGAAGAATCGTGTCTTCTTACTCTCGGCTGGAGCGTCCTTCCAGCCTTCGATCTCGGCTCCAACAATCCAGCCGTTGAATTTTGGAAGATGAATTGGTTTGACGGTGCAATTTGGGATGTAGACTCCACTACCCCATCTGCGGTTTCCGTTTGCATTAAAGGCAGGTGCCCAAACCGAACAAGTTTCAGTTTCCTTATGTGGTTTGGTTGGAAGATGCTCTTTGGGTGGAAACGATTCTTGGACAAGCAAAACACTTGGTGAATAACGCTTTATTATTTCTCGCCAATGGACGCGACCAGTGCCACCAGCCCTCAGGTTGTAACTAACAATCTTCATTGAGCGATTCTTCTTCGAGTTGTTTTGGTTAGTGTTTTGTTCATTTTTAGTAGCATTGCCAAATGAACTTTGCTCTCGAGCAGTTAAAGGCGCCGGGTACCCGTTTCGACAAACTAATCAAGTTGCCTAGTTCTTCCGGGTGGTCTATCGCCTAATGGCATATGCTTTTGAGCTTCTGTCGGGGTTGTCTCTACGTTGACGAGAGGTTGTGTGCAAACTAAGCTGAAATCTTAACAGCGATTTACCCCGCATGGGGTTGGTACGCCTAGAGCTTTAGGTATCACGCACTCCTTGAGACTGCTAGAGGAAACAACTATGAAAGTAAGTTCTGTGAAACATGATTATGTTGGCTTTGGTTTTCTAGGTCGTGTACTTGGCTTGGTAGCCTTGACAATCACTCTCCACTTTGGTGGCGTAAGCAGTTCATTTGCGCAAAATCCAAGCGGTCGTTTTGATGAACTGAGAGACCATATTTCCGGAAGCGATACGATGACAGTTGCCGAGCTAGAAAGTTGGGCGACTACGTTTGCTGGCGAGGCGGATACTCTGGGTGATCGAATTAGCGACTTCCTAGCGGCATCCAGTGTAATTGTCTTATACGAAAATGAAGTCGGTCCACTTTTCACGTCGTCAGGCCAGTCAAGTTTCGCAAACTCTTGGAATGGCGAAACGAATGTAGGGCGTGGCCTAGCTCGGGCGATGCTGGGCGTCTACCAAGCGGTCTTCGACGCCTTTGACAACGATTTCGTTTCTCAAAACGGCAACTTCGTCGATGGACTCATGTTTCGATCAACAGAGAACTTCCCTGGCTCGGTACCAAACCCAACCGATAGTCTTGCAATCTACGAAGTCCAAATCGATGGGACGCTCAACCAAGAATTCGGTTCCGATGGAGGTTACAACAACAATGCCGCTCGCCGCATGACTGGAGCTTATTTGTCTCCCGGCATCATCGCGGAGGTCATTGTACCCGACGAATTGGTGAATGCTGGCTTTCAGATTCGCGTAGGCGGCCACTCATGGGATTTGAGGAATAAAAACAATGCCAATCGCCTTCATCGAGTTAGTAATGTTTTTGATATCACTAGCAATGTGGTGCGTATCGCTAATCCAATGGGCGGCAATATTTACATTGAGGTGCCGGTCGGCGCCGGTGCTGGCATCGTCGATGTTCAGTTTCGAAACACCATCCGTGCACCGTTCTTCTCAAATCGCAGCTTTGAAAAAACCACCCAAGCTGAATGGGAAAACGTTGAGCGGTCACATCCAGGCGCGTTCACTGACATTGAAAGTGAACATAGCTTGTGGACCGTACCCAGCAAGTGGGTAGACGATCTGAGTTACGACGATTTAATGGAGATCATTGAAGCTCACGATGCCAACATTCAGGTAGCATCGGAGTATGTTGGCAAGAATGCGAATCGCCACAAAGCGATTCTTTACATGATTGTTGACACACAAATTCGGGCCCTTAATTTTAGTATCGGCTATCCACAAAGTAACTACGGTAGTTTTTCCCAGAATTCCATTCGTGCACCGCTCACCCTCCAACACGCAACCGATCCCGTATTGTGGCATGAACACGGACACGCAGAACTGATGACGATGTTTCCAGGTGAAACAGAGTCGTGGAATCACATGTTGGCGGTCGCAATCTACATGGAAAACTACGGCATGACGGCTCAAGAAGCGTTCTCTATGTCGCTTGCTTTCGGTTCTCAAAATCATACAACCTCCGATGCGATGAAAAGCTGGGTGGTGATGGACGAATTTATCAACAACAGCGGCATGGCATTTCAGCAAGGTTCGTTTCGACCAAGAGGGCATGCGGACTACGTCGAGTACATCGAGATGTTTGGTTTAGAAGCGATACAGAACTTCAACCGTCGGATCAACTTCGAAATGGATGGCCTAGATTGGAATGTTGACTGGCCGTACGGACGCACTAATCACAATCGCAACAACCGGATATTACGTTTGTCACGCGCCGCTGGCGTGAACGTCGCACCATTATTTCACCTGTGGGGCCATCGACCAAGCAACTTTGACAGCCTTATGGACGCAATGGAAGCAGAAGGACTCGGAGAGTCCGTGCAGATCTACGACCGGATGATTGAAGCTCGTGACACCGTACCGATGAGCCAAGCTGAATGGAATGCGGTTGACAACGTGATGGAAGATTTCCTGAACGAACTACGAGGCCCTTGGCAAGAACTGCGCACCAATTACGACCTCGATCGCGCTCAAGACGCGGTAGACCAAATTCAGGCGTTAATCGATATGTATTTCCCCAATGGCCGACCAGCTGACGTAGGCGGCGGAGTCCCTATTGCGACCACGGTAACCGTATTCTCTGAACCGAATTTTACAGGCATACAATTGGAACTTAGCGAAGGAATCTTTCAAGTTGCTGACTTGAACGCCGGCCCGATTGGAAATGACAATATCTCCTCGATCCTGGTCCCTGCAGGCTATGAAGTTAGGGTGGCTCAACATGGAAATAACAGTGGCATAAGGGCTACGTATACTAGTTCGCAAGCGGATTTAGGTTCGCTCGACAATAATATCTCATGGATCCAGGTGATATCGAACTTGGAGGATCAGGAACCGATCGGCGAAACGAATTCGATTTCGCTCGATGAAAACTGGAGGACGGTGACACTGTCACGGAACTACAATGATCCCGTCGTGATCACCGGTCCGCCCTCCTACAACGAGACCGACCCAGCTACTGTTCGAGTGCGCAACGTGACCAGCAATAGCTTCGAGATGCAAATCGATAATTGGGACTACCTCGCTCCGGTTCACCGGTCTGAAGTAGTCAGCTACATGGTGCTCGAATCTGGACAATACACATTAGCCAATGGCACGACAATTGTGGCTGGCAATCGGGACGGGCAGACACACGAAGCGCAAACCTACGACCTTGGAACCGCTTTTAATGGACTCAGCACTCCGCTTGTCTTCGCCAACGTTGTCACTCAGAACGACGCACAGGCAGTAACAACGCGTGTACGAGTAAATTCGGCTTCAGAATTTGAAATCATCCTGCAGGAGGAAGAGGCCAACGACGGCATTCACGCAGCCGAAACTATTAGTTACTTCGCTGTTGAACCCGGCGCTGGTGCGACCGGTGGATTGCACTTCGATGCCGGGGACTTTGTAGCCGACCAGACAGGCCAGTTTACAGCTTTTGATACAGGTGTGAGCCTAAATGCAGTTTCCAGCTTCTTTGCTGGAATGCAAACCAGAAACGGGATTGATACCACCGCTCTTCGGAACACTGTGTTGAGTTCCGTCGGAGCAAACGTATTTACCGAAGAGGAAAGATCATCTGACAACGAAATCACTCACGCGGATGAAACGATCGGATTTTTTGTCATTAATCCGGGCTTAATCATGGCAACTATGTCAGAGAATGTGCTTCTAGGTGATGCCAACCTAGATGGTGTCATCGATTTTTCAGATATCTCGCCATTCATCACGGCGTTGTTAGGTGGCCAATACCTGAATGAGGCCGACATCAATCAAGACGGCAACCTAGACTTCGATGACATCGGCCCGTTCATTGGCATTGTGCTCGCTGAATGATGTTGCTTTTGCCGTCGTCAATTCGCATGGCAACTGAAGCAACTGGTGTAGCGATCGCTAACTTAGAACCTAGCGTGCTTACCCCTGCTGAAAAAGCCACGGACATGATGCCCGTGGCTTTTTGTTTTATTGCCGGTAAGCGGCTCAGTGGCCATTAGTATCTCGAGTTAGCAAATCCTGAACAGCCAAAAGTAGCTCGCAAGCCCTAATCAATTTGCGTACGGGTTTATGAGGACACCGTTTTCGTATCCTGAGGTGGCCTGCTTGCCTTGGCGTTTAAGAGATTTTCTTAGCCCGTCTTGGAAACCCTTTTCAAATTCGCGAAGCGCTTGT
>CAZHCH010000144.1:0-2367 GCA_964530985.1 uncultured Pirellulaceae bacterium
CTTGGACACTTTTCATCGAGTGTGTCAGAGGGAGACTTTTTGGTATCACCAAGCAGTAACCATTCTGGCGGTGTTAATCTTGTCCGTGTAGACGGATCCGTTTCTTTCATCACTGACAATATCGAAAGAACTGTCTGGTGGGCGTTTGGATCGCGTAATGACGGACGAGTTAACTAGACTTGAGACAACTTTAATTATTTACTTGATTACTTAATTCTAAAAAGAGTTTTAAAATGAAAAAATATTTTTTGACGGCATTGTTCGCAATGCTATTCGCTTCGACAAGCCATGCTCAACATTCCGATATCGAGTTTGGGTTCTCTGATCCATTGGCCGCTACGCCAGAATTCGAGATTGAGAATGATGTCGTTAACAATGAAGGAATTCAGGTTTTTGAAAGCTCTTTCATGCCCTTAGGTCCCTTCCTTACTACGGATAACCCAGGGTTCATTACTCCTGCCGACGAAGGGCTTACAGTGAATGCGGGAGACCGAGTCTTTGTTCGTGTCCTAAACACCGCTGACGATGACAGCCCGTCATCTATTGGCAGTGGATTTGTTCACTTCTTTGATCCAGACACTGGCACCATCCAGTCCGCCGGAGGATCGGTAACGGTTACCGGAAACGGAGGAACCATCTCGGTTTTCAATGGTGACACCCTACAATCCGGAACCGGGTCCCTATTTTTGTCAGCCGGTTCCGATGGAACCGATATGAGTGATATTCCAGGATCTGCCCTTGATGAGGGCGAGGAAAACGTCCTGTTAGGCGCGGGAGAGATTCACAATCACCTGAACTTTGACCTATCACTCGATGACCCGTCTGCTGTCGGTGCAGTCGGGTTACTACTTCAGTTTGAAGCGGATCTTGCCAGCACCCCTGGAACTGGAATCGACGTAGTTTCAGATCCATTCTTCTTTATCATCAACAACCGTCTGGATGAAGAAGTTTTTGAAGAAGATGCATTAGCAGCATTTGGTGTTGGGGGATCTGTACTAGTTGGTGATGTCAACTTGGACGGAATTGTTGGCTTCGATGATGTCCCTCTATTTATTGACCGAGTTCTTAGTATGGAATTCCAAGCTGAAGCTGATATCGACGGCGACGGTGAGGTTGGCTTTGACGATGTTTTGCCGTTCATCGATCTAATTCTTGGAGCCTCAGAAGTTAGCTTCTCCGGTTCAACCAAAGATCTTGACACAGCGGCGTAGAAGACGCACTTAACCCTTGAGACTTAGTCGTTTCGAAGATAACCTTTTATCAACTCTGCCAACTGCGGCAGAGTTGATTTTTTTTGGTCGGAGCTGAAATGTTGCTGCGGTTGCTGTTCGTTGGATTGGCCTTTGTCAGTGGAGCCGTTGCGCTTTCTCATGAATTGCTGTGGACCCGACGGTTGATTGACTTGCTGGGCGCAACCGAGGCGGTGACCGGTCGAGTCCTAGGCCTGTTTTTTCTTGGGCTGTCGTTGGGCGGTTGGCTGGCCACCCGTTGGTCTCATGCCGGTGGAAACCCAGCGATTCGGTTGGCACTTGCGGAAATTTCGATCGCGGTTCTTTCGCTGCCCGCTGTCTTTCTGCCTCTCTGGGCAGACGGCTTTGTTTCAACCCTTGGAACCGAACTGCTGATCTCTTGGCAGGGAAACGTGATCAAAGCGGCGCTTGCGGCAGCGGTCGTGTTGCCGCCAGCCGTTGCAATGGGCACCACCATGCCGATGTTCATGCAAGTGATTGCCGACCTAGGCGGACAGATTCGTCGAAGCGGAATATGGATCTACTCGCTTAACATGATCGGCGGCGTCTTCGGCCTGTGGTTGGTTTCCACTTGTTTGTTGGAACTGACCGGTGTTCACGGCGCGATGATCTGCGCCGCGAGCGGAAACGTATTGATTGGCTTGGTTTCCCTCGGGCTCGCCAATCAAGTTGGCAAGCGTAACGCTGCCAACGTTGATCCCGTCAGTGAACTAGGGGAAAACCAACCTCCGGTTGCTTTCGACGCTAGTAAATTCAAACACGTTTTTGTGATGGCTTTTCTTTCGGGTGCGGTGGTCCTCGCAATCGAAGTATTGATCCTGCGGTTGCTCGCCCTCGTAGCTCCGTCTTCATTACAAACAACCAGTGCACTGTTGGCCAATGTGATCTTGTTCCTTGCGATTGGCTCGGTGGCAGTAGCACTTTGGAACTACATTAAGTTATCCAGCGAGAACCAATTGATCCTAGGGGTCGTTGGTGCGGCGCTATTTTGTCTTCTGTGTCCGCTAATTCTTTATCGGACGACCGACCAGTTGATTTCAATTCGATACCTGGCTTCGTTGAATGGACTGACGATCGACTCGATCGGGCACTACTGGTTTTTGCTGTTTGGGATTGT
>CAZHCH010000144.1:2467-6648 GCA_964530985.1 uncultured Pirellulaceae bacterium
CTGCGATTCTGACTTGTTTTTTCACAAACCGAAAACTGGTCGCAGCCGGGATCACGATGATAGCTATCTTCGCCGGAATTGTGAATTTTGATTCCTATCAGGATTTACGATACCTCAGCCCTCGAGCCAAAAAATCGTTTCAGATTGAACAAACTTGTTTTAGCCGTGACGGAGTATTGGCGGTAGCCAAAGAAAAATCTGGTGCGCGTAGCCTGTTGATGAACAACCAATATGTGCTCGGCAGCTCTGGAGCTGCGGCCGAAGCAACTGAACGAAGACAGCTGTTAGTTCCGTGGTTGCTGCATCCAGAATCGAAGCAAGTCTGCTGTCTCGGGTTTGCAACTGGAATTTCCGCGAGCGGCCTAGAAGTACTCGATTCTCCACCAGAAATCACTTCGGTTGAATTGTCAGAAAAGGTCGTCGAAATTGCGCGTCAGTTTTTCGGTTACCAACATCAGACCTTTTTTCAACGATCTGGCAATCGAGTTGTGAACGAAGATGCTCGAACGTTCATCACCTGTGCGGAAGACGAATACGATTTGATTGTGGCCGATCTGTTTCGCCCGCACGGTGCTGGTGAATCACGATTGTTTTCGATCGAGCATTTTAGAAATGTAAAAAGAGCGCTTCGTTCAGATGGTATGTTTTGCCAATGGCTGCCTGCCCATCAGTTAAACAAACGGCAATTCGAAACGATCGCTAATACGTTCAGAAACGTGTTCCCCAACACGTTAGTCATCAACGGCGGAATATCGACCGGGACACCAACGATCGGCTTGTGTGCGTGGAAAAATGACCGCCTCTGGCAAACACCGGAACTCGTACAAAAAATAGGTGAAATTCGCAAACAAAAAAGGGTCAAGGATGTCCTAGCGCTCAATGCACAATTGCTAGTTGTCGGAACCCTAGATAAAAACAACCTGTCGACCGTTCCAGTGAATACACTTGATAACGCCTTGTTGGAAATTGATGCAGGTAAATTCTGGATCACGAAGGATTTGCGAAAGCAACGACCGCCGGACGACTTGGATAACGGATTTCTGCATGGAAACAATTGGAAGAAATTCATGGTGCAGCTTTTTGAAAGCACCCAACCGGTGTTGAACCCGGTACACCGCAAACAATACTTGCAACTGGTAAAATAGGCTCGCAAACAATCGAGGCCACTCCCAATGACGATCGAAAACAGATCGCAAAAAATAAAAATCGGTTTTTGGCTTTCGTTGATAACGTTAAGCTTTACCGGCTTGAGCACTGCGCTAACAAGTAGCTCCGCGGGAAACGGCCAACAACCACCAGCGCCACGCCGGGGCGTTATCGACGACAAGGAAGATACTAACAACCGTCCCATCGAAACCATGACCCGCGGGTACGTTTCTTCAGACAGTTGCCAAGAGTGCCACACTCATCACTACGGAACCTGGCACGCGTCGCACCACCGAACGATGACTCAGGTTCCTACCAAAGATTCGGTGATCGCAGACTTCGACAATAAAGTCCTTGTCCATTCCGGACGGCAGTTTCGTTTCTTTCATAAAAACGATGAGTACTTTATGGAAATGAAGCCTTCGGATCCGTCCGCAACTGGCAAACTAGCTTCGAACCGCGTATTTAAAATCGTACTCATGACCGGCGCCCATCATCAGCAGGGATTTTGGTGTGAAACAGATAAAGCCCGGACGCTGGCGAAAATTCCATTCATCTGGATCACAAAAGAAAAACGTTGGATTCCTTACGGATCGATATTTTTCCTGCCTAGTTCGGGATTGAACATGCATGCGGGTGCTTGGAACGGCAACTGCATCAAATGTCATGTTGTCGGCGGCCAACCTCGACTTGATCCAACCAAAGGTTTTGATTCCCACGTTGCCGAATTTGGAATTTCATGCGAAGCCTGCCACGGTCCGGGAGAAGCTCATGTCGCGTTTCATCGTGGCGCAGGCAAAGACAATCTAAAACCGGATCCAAATGGGAAATCGACGCTGATCAACCCCGCCAATCTTTCTCACGAAAAGTCCGCACAAACCTGCGGCCAATGTCACGCGGTTTTTGATTTTTACGATGCGAAAGGCAAAAACAATTTCATGCGCGAGGAGGGATTTGCATTTCGTCCGGGTGACAACCTGCTGGATTCGCGGCATGTATTTCGATTCGGCCATGACGAAGATTTACCCATCGTAAAACAAAAACTTGCACGCGATCCAGATTTCTGGAAGCATCAGTTTTGGTCCGATGGCATGGTTCGTGTTAGCGGGCGAGAATACAACGGCCTGCTAGAAACGCCTTGCTACCAACGAGGCACGATGTCGTGCCTATCCTGTCACGACATGCACCCAAGTGAAACCGACAGACGCCCCAAAGATCAATGGGCCAACGATCAGATGAAAATCGGTATGCGTAGCAATGAAGCCTGCTTGCAGTGCCATCAAGAATATCGATCACAACAGCGACTGGCGTCGCATACGCATCATGCTGCCGGATCATCGGGCAGCAATTGTTACAACTGCCACATGCCCCACACAACATTGGGACTGATGAAGGCGATGAGAAGTCACACGATCGACAGTCCCAGTGTGGTTGCAACGGTTTCGACCGGTCGCCCCAACGCTTGCAATCTTTGTCACTTGGACAAAACGCTGGCTTGGACCGCTAAACATCTTGATCAGTGGTACGACATCGATTCGCCCAAACTAAGCACTCAGGAAAAAGAACTCGCTTCTTCGATTCGCTGGATTCTTAAAGGTGACGCTGGTCAGCGAGCGATCGCAGGCTGGCATTTTGGCTGGAAGCCCGCTCAAACCGCTTCGGGTACGCAATGGATGGCCCCTTTTCTGGCGGAACTGCTAACCGATAGCTACGATGTTGTGCGGTTCATTGGCTACCATTCGCTCAAAGATTTGCCAGAGTATTCGAAGTTCGATTATGACTTTGTGGCTCCTCCAAAAAATCGACTTACTGGACAAAAGCAAGCATTGGATATTTGGAGCACATCGGATGACCGACCGTCACCATCAAAGTCCCTATTGATCAATCCAAATCGCCAGTTGATCGAAGATCAGTTTCGCACTTTACGTAGTCAGCGACTGGACCCAATCATTAAGCTGGTTGAATAGCTGACAATATTTCGATCGGCTGGGCGTTGGACTTACGTATTTAATGACGGCAGGTTCAAGATAGTCGGAAGTGAGATTAAGTCTTTGTCGCCGCCACCCTACAACCACCGGCGTGTCGAATTTTTAAAGTTCAAGTACTTTTCCCCAAAGTACTTCTCTAAGTATGACTCTTCTGGCAAGATCACCCACTTGGTGATCCACAATATGAAAACTGGGGTGAGCGCCAACATGACAAAAGAATTGGCGATCAGCGAAACTCCAACGTACGCAACCACATAACTCAAATACATCGGATTTCGGCTGTGCTTAAATGGTCCGCCATCAACTATCGCCAATGCTGGTTTGGTGGTATTTGTGTTGGTTTTGGCTGCCGAGAAAAGCCGAAAGCACCACTTGATATTGAGATAGGCACCAACCACCAGTGCAATACCCAAGAACCCCCATGCTTTCCCAAGTTGAACATCGAGAAACCAGGACACAAACCAACTCGTTAAAATCCCGAGCATGACCATGTACAGGCACATTGTTAGCGGCAAAACTTTGAGGTCCAAACGACCGTCTATTTCCGAGTGTGACTCTTGATTTTGCATCTGCGCAACTGAGGGTTTAGCATGAGGCCTTCAAAAATCATCATAAACAAGATCTAACGATCGGCCAACCATGCGCTAGTTGGCAACGTAACAAGCGCAATGAAACCATACGAAACCAAATCCGCCTCGAAGGTATTCCGAACACACATGCTAGATATGCTCGTTTTGGGCCTTCCCTTTGCTTGTTTAATCGTGGCAGCTGTGTCCGGCTACATCCCCGAAAAATGGTTTGGGCATACTTATGTCATCGGCGCACTCATTGCTTTGATCGGGCTTTTCAGGCAGATTCGACGATTCAAATACATGACATGTAACTCTTGTCACCAACGCCTACGTGTCGACGAACTCCGCGAAGACGAGCCCATAACATTTACATGTGACAATTGCAGGATTATTTGGCGGACTGGATTTCATCATTCCACTGACTAAGCCTCATCCAAGCAACCAACCTTGATCGCGCCAAGACAACTAGAGTCAA
>CAZHCH010000145.1:0-6615 GCA_964530985.1 uncultured Pirellulaceae bacterium
CCCACTTATAGCCGCGCTTTGTTAATTCTGACGATTAATTATAGCCGAGTCAAGGATTTTAGTCTCAGGAGTTCGTAACAAAGTCGTTGACAATCACTTTCGCCTCTTTACACACGCTTACACGCAGATGAGAGGTTTCTCTGTTGTTGGTTTTGTAGCGAAAAGATGTTTCGATGCAGTTCAATGATTACGCGACGGGGCGCGCAAACGAATCAGGGCTCACATGCCAGTTTTGCTCAGAAAATCACAAGGAGTCCAGGTTCCCGAAGAGTGAACTGAAGACGGCCGGCCAAAAACGAACCAAGATAAAAAACAGAACCAGCCTGCATTAAACCAACGGCGGACTAGACAGCCTCCCGTCGATCCGCGTTTCCGCCGAAACAGTAGCTAACTCACGACGAGCAAGACTTCCGACGAGTGAGATGACGAAACGGTTACGATCGTGGATCAGGAACACGCGATCCTCCACATTAAAAACACGCGCAAGCCCTGCCTTGCGCGCATCAATCTGTCACTTTAAGATTAGTTATGTGGTTCAAACCCGGTAGGTAACACCGTGTGTTTGGCGATCGTTCCATCTGGGTTATCTCCGCACAATACATAGAAAGGTTCAACAGAAGACTTCTTAATCGAACCGAAGCCATTGTGAATGTTGTAGTCAACAACCTCAAGTGATTCTGTCTTAACCAGAATCGTTGCCGATTTGCATTCGTCGATAGGTAAAATTGATCCGTCTGCGTTGAAACGGTAATGATGATAAGAGACCAACTGCACAGAGGGGTGCTCTGGCAATTCCATAATCCGACACGAAAGCGATTCATTCGGAATCGTGGAAATTAAGTCAAATACTTCTTCATATTCCTTACTTTGCGCCATGCGATACAGCAACGTACTTCCAAGACGTGCTTGAGCCAATAATCGACTTTGAGAGTCAACCATTTCTTCGGTTTGCTGTAACGTCTCACGGACGCCTTCTATTTCAGCTTGTAGCCGCTGGTTCGAACGAACCGACACTAACCAACCGCACACGACCGCAACTAAGGCAATCACTACAGACAAGAACGTAATTGAAAATTGTTTTTTCATACTAATCCTTTACAACGGGGTAACGGTTACGATCAGCGAGCCGGGGGCAAGTGATCTTCCACTTTATAAACACGCGCAAAACCAGTTTCACGTGAATTATTTTGTTGTTCTACAATCGAGCCTCGTATCCGGCTCGCCGCTGACTGGGCTCCATCTAAAGAGACTAAAAGACGCGAGAGTCTTCAGTACAAAGCGGTAATAGCAACGTAAATGCGGCCAAGTTATCAGTATATTCGCTTCGTACACTCATCTATTGTTGAAATTCGCCAAATTTCCCACATCGCAATCGTTGAGCGAACTCCCATTTAAAAGACATGCGCAAGCCAAGATTCGCGCGCATCACATTTTTATCTCGCCATCACGTTGGATTCCGTGCTTCGCAAGGATAGCTGCAAGTGCAGTTTGTTTATCCGCGTCATTTGGCCAATTGTCGAATACGGTTTCGCCGAGTTCAGTCGTGTACCGCGCATTGGCCCCTTTTGAAATCAATAAATCCAACATGCTTGCATTGCCGTTCTGTATGCAGCAGTGAATTGGATTGTCGTCAATCTCGGACTTCGCATTCGGGTCGGCGCCATTTTGCAACAATTCAAATGCAACATCACAATAGTTTAACTTGCATGCGTAGTGGAGAGCAGTCGTACCGAATTCACAGTTGGTTTGATTCGGGTCAAATCCGTTCAGCAAACAAAACCGAACACCATCGACATAGTTTTCGATCGTCAAAAAGATCAGGATCAGATCGTCACCAAACCATGTTGCATTCCGCAATCCAGGATTGGCCTTCAATAGCCGTTTCGCCACTGCGTGGTTATTCACGGAAGCATCAATAAACTGACCAATGATTTCAGGTTCAATTTGCAAAGCTGACCTCATACGAGATAACGGTTACGATCATCGAACTGAGACAAGTGAATCTCCATTTTGAAAACACGCGCAAGTTCGGATTGGCGCGCATCACCTTGCTAACCAGCGTCTGCTACCACTGGAACTAGCTTGGAGTGAATGAAATCATAGCCCCCCTTGCGATGGCTGTGAAAAACATCGAAACGAACCACCTTTGATACATCATTCCATTTTCTGTCACCAAGCAAGGCCTCGACATCAACATTGGTGGTAATTTTTGCGGTGGATCCAGCAGGAAATCCGGCCGCGGCTTAATTGCAAATTTTGTAATTTTGCTGCCAGGAAAAATCTGTTTTAAAAGTTAGGCAAACTCTTTTAAATGGTAACCCGACGCGTTAGCGAGGATTTTGACGAGTTCCTCGCTAACGCGTCGGGTTACCAATACCACTCAGATTCAAAAACTAATTTACCCTGATTATGCTGTAAATAAGTAGCGAAACGGTTTTGCCGTTTTGTTCTATTTTTGCCGTTTTGTTCTATCTAAGCAGCCATTGCTTCAGTTCAATCGAATTCAAGAAGATCGATAACTGGCTATTTATCAGACTTTCTCGATTCTAAAGCCCCTATAAGTCGGTAAGTACCTATGTAGCATCCAAGGTTACAACGCGACTAATCGTTAATATCGAGAATTTCGACTCGATATTCTAAAGATTCGAGTCAGTTTACCGTAACGTCATCTCATCGCATTCCTAAAAACCTACTTTGTAGAAGCAACGGTTGTGTTGCCATAACTCTGCCTACCATCTACTCAATCACCTCCTGAATACTTTGCTTCACAAATTGGCTTCTCGATGAACAATCAAAACGCGACAGCAGCGTCTGAAACTGAAGAATTCTCAAAAACAGAATCTCTGCTGGCGAAAATTTCTGAAATGACTGCTCAATTAGAAGCCAATGAACGTGATCGAGGAATTCAGCGCGCGCTGTTTCGAATCGCAGATATCACTACCGCCGCAGAAAACATGGATACGTTTTATCGCTCTCTGCACCAAATCGTTACTGAGTTAACATCAACAGACGCTTTTTATATAGCGATCTACGACGAGGAACAGAACGCGATTAAGTTTGCGTACTACGAAGATGATTACGATGATATTCAGTTGTCCGTAGAGACACCACTCAATAATCGTGGCTTTATTCCAGTAGCTGAACTTAAAGAATCGTTAACTTGGAAAGTTATTCGAACAAACGATGTGTTGCGAGTCGTCGACAACGGGTTAAATACGTCACGTGGTATCGGGAAGCTGCCTCAGGATTGGCTCGGGTTACCACTTCAAAAAAATGGACGCCCTGTTGGGGTTGTTGCAATCCAGAGTTACCAAGAGGGGTTTAGGTACACGGATTCAGAAATTGAACTGATGACGTTCATCTCACAGCATATCGCTACCGCGTTGCACAGACGACAAGACGCAGTGGACCTTAAAAAGGCAGCAGCCGAACTGGAAGCGACTAACGATAAACTCAAACTTGAGATGATTGAAAGGGAGAGTATCAATCAACGATTGCTGCAGTTGTCTCACCAAGCGGGAAAAGCTGAGGTTGCAACAGGTGTACTGCACAACGTTGGCAATGTGCTCAACAGCATTAATGTTTCAGCCAATCTTGTGACAGAAACGCACCGACTTTCACGAGTTGGCTCGCTAAAAAAGGCTACAGAATTACTGCTACAGCAGGAAGACGTTGCCACGTTCCTTACCGAAGACGAACGGGGACAGATGTTCCCGACATATTTATCGAAACTGGCGGACAAATTGCTTGCCGAACACGATGACGTTTTTAGCGAATTGAAAACGCTGTCAGACCATCTAGATCACGTAAAAACAGTTGTCGCGATGCAACAGTGCTATGCAGGTGTGTCAGGATTGAAGCAATCCGTTTCATTTTCAGATTTATTTGACGATGCTGAACTACTCATTGCGTCTTCACTGGCGCGTCATGAAATTCAGGTGAAACGCGATTTTGCTGACTTGCCTGAGATAATGACAGAAAAACAGAAGCTACTACAAGTACTCGTCAACCTGCTTAAGAATGCAAAAGATGCGATAAATGCCTCGCGCACTTCGGACAAACGACTATCCATCCGAACTTACCAAGAGGGCGACAAAGTAAAAATTGAAGTCGCTGATAATGGTGGTGGGATTGACCCTGCGAACCTCACCAAGATCTTTTCTCATGGATTTACTACCAAAGACGATGGTCATGGATTTGGGCTTCACGCGTCAGCCAACGCAATTCGAGAGATGGGCGGCCAGCTGAGTGCTTCCAGTGAAGGACTGGGCAAAGGGGCAGTTTTTGCGATTGAATTGCCAATCGATGGGAAAAAAGAAAATTAGTAACCCAGAGCGAATCCAAGAACCTAATAAAGAATATGTAGCATTATTGATCGGCAATGACTTACCGACTGAAATGAAATGATTGTGTCAAACATAACTAGCCAAATAACTACTACGCCGGTCGTCACGTACGCCCCAGATTCGCTGAATCCTCGTATTCTTGTTGTCGACGACAATTGCGAAATCCACAGCGATTTCCGGAAAATTCTGTTGCCGAGCAACGAGAAAAAAATCGATGCTGAATTTGCTGCAATCGAAGCGATGTTTAACGATGCACCTAAGCAAAGTTTACCAGAACCACGATACGCGACAGTCGATTCCGCGAATCAGGGAGAACGAGCGATTGAACTGGTCAGTCAGTCACTAAAAGACGGGCTGCCGTATAGCCTTGCCTTCATCGACGTCAGAATGCCGCCGGGGCTTGACGGAATTGAGACTACCCGTCGAATTTGGGAACTCGATCCGGAAATCCAAGTTGTGATTTGCTCAGCCTACTCGGATTACTCGTGGCATGAAATTGTTGAAAAGCTAGATGATTCAAATCGTTTTCTCATTCTGAAGAAGCCATTTGACAATATCGAAGTCCGCCAAATCTCGTCTGTCTTGCACAGTCGATGGGTTGAGAGTCGTTCCGATTTCCTTACAGGCGTCCTAAACCGACGCGCATTTCTGGGCCACTTGACGCGGCAAAGAAAACTCGCGATTGAATCGGGTAACCCACTGTCCTGTGTCATGGTTGACCTGGATTATTTCAAACGAATCAACGACGTATTTGGACATGCAGCAGGCGATTCGTTTCTTGTCGCAGTTGCAAATGAGCTTTGTCAACTTTGCGGAAAATCAGACTTAATTTGCCGTTATGGAGGCGAAGAATTTTGCATTCTGTTGAAAGGGAAAACGGAAGCAGAAGCTCTCGATTGGGCAGAAATGGCCAGGGCAAAATTGAATCAGTTAATTGTCGATACTGGAGATGCCAAAATTGGAGTCTCAGCTAGTTTCGGGATTGCTTCTCTGCAAAATGAAACGAAGCATGACAATAGCCTGTTTCTTAATGCAGCAGATCAGGCGCTATTTGCTGCGAAGGAATCGGGGCGAAATTGTTGCGTTACTTTCTCAGGTATCGATCAATGCGAATCGAACCCGCCGAGTGTGTTATCTCTCTTCAAGGAAGTAACCGCAAAACAAATAATGAAGCCGATCTTTTCGGTCAACGACTCCGATTCGCTTCGTGACGCCACAATATCGCTTTCGCGTGATACGACTAGCGTTATTCCGGTGGTAGGAAAAGAAGGTGGCATTGTTGGGGTGTTATCTCAACAAGACTTACTTCTTTCATTGTCAGCAAATGGTTCTGACGAAATGACAATCAAAGAAATCATGCAAGCAAACACGGTTTGCTATTCAGAAGATGCGTCGCTTTTAGATATCTATGATTTCTTAACACGTGCATCCATATCGCAGGTTATTATCTCGAAAGACGACAAGCCCAGCGGGACCATCAGCCGTTCAACGATTTTAGAATGGCTACAAGGGCGAATTCAGAACTAACAGGCTGATTAAGCTTAAGCGGATCTATCTCCCTCATAGATCGAGGGATCTTAGTGACGTCCAACATCTAATACTACTAAGACCGATTCGGTTTTTAACTAGCACGCCGCGCAGCAAAAAACTCCGTTAAAAGCGGAGCTTAAAGTTGGATCGCAAATACAAAGTTCGCTCGCCAGCCGAACAGGCCTGATCGCATTACCGACCGACCAAAGGGAACTAGCCCTCTTCGGTAACCTTTTCAGGATTGACCACTCGCCCCATGTAGTATCCACAGGTCGGGCAAACAACATGCGTTGGCAACGACGTACTGCACTTTGGGCATACCGAGAGGTTCTTGGCTTTCAAACGGTCGTGTGCACGACGATTGTTTGTTCGCGAGTTGGAGTGTTTTCTTTTTGGAACAGCCATGTTTCGGTGCTCGTAAACTTCGTTAAAGGATTGATTCGATTTCGTTTTACCGCTCTGGGGACCGCAAAGGTTACTCGGTTAAGCCGAAGCCTTCAACCAGTAATCGCCATTTCATGCCCCAACAGCAAGCAAAACCGCAAAAAACTCGCAAACAATCGGATCCCCAATGCCCTAGACCCTGTGGATGCCCCACAGGATCACTTTTTAACGGACACTGGACAAGCCAATCTGCGTTGTACTACATACTTCTTGCTTGACTACTTTTGTTTGGCTTCCTTCGCCTTGCGACGCTCTTCGATGATGTCTTCTTGAACGTTGCGAGGCACCGGACGGT
>CAZHCH010000146.1:0-1419 GCA_964530985.1 uncultured Pirellulaceae bacterium
CGGCCGCTTCGAAGATCCACCACTAGCATTCAACGGCCGCTTCGAAGATCCACCAGCAGCATTCAACGGTCGTTTCGAAGACCCGCCAGAAGTCGAAGAGCTTAGACCAGATTCTTTGAATATCAGTGAAGCTTCTTCAATGATGTCAGGCTCGTACTCATGGCCTCTATCTCGAAGTACGGTTGCTTTATTAATAACCGTTGCTTCACCACCTGTGATGCGGATTCGATTGACGGTTTTGAATCCATAAACAATGTCCAACCCTTCGATAACACGCCCGAATGCAACGACCTTTCCCAGTAAATACGGGTCTGGTCGATGGAGAATAACAAATTGCGAACCGGCCGTGTTTTCGCCATCATTCTGCATCACCACGGTGCCGGCAAAATGATGACGTCCGTTTTCATATTCATTGCGAATCCGATATCCTGGATGGGTGGTTCCATCGTTGGCAGAACAACCGGATCGAGCGTAGCTGCTGGGCACTACATGAAAGAACTCCAGCCCGTCGTAATATCCGTCTTTGGTCAATTTGATAAAGTTTGCAACCGTATTGGGTGCTTCGTTCTCAAACAACTCGATGACCACATCACCATTAGTCGTCTCTAGTTTAACCCGCGGTAGGTCATCGGCCTTAGCCTCGTTGTCCCGTATGACTTTTTCTTTTTCCCACGCGTCAACTGTCGCTTGGAAGTTCTCTCGCAGCTTAGGGTCTAATCCGATGTCGGTGTTTTCTAGGCGCGTAAGATATTCGTTTGCTTTTTCAAAGTCCTGCAGACCATAGCACGCCAAGTAACCTTGGAAAATAACTTGCAAGAATGGTGCGTCCTCAGGTGCCGGACTCACACCCGGCTTTATTCCGATGTCTCCACCCTTAATTTCAAGAATCGTATTTACCAGACGAAGACCCTCTTCAGGATCGTATTGGGAGTCTCGTCCCTGCGGCGATAGTTTGCTCGCCAACACTTCAAAAACTTTGGTCGCAGCCGCATGACTTCCAGTTGGATCAGAACGAAACGCTTCCACGGCCGCAGGCTGAAGTAATCGCTTCAAAGCGATAACTTCAAACTTCAGAGCATTAATATTGTTTTCGAATTGTTTTAGCTGAGCTGGGAATCCCAAAGGTAAGTTTATGTAAAGTTGGTCGATCTTCCGCTCGTCGTCGCGAATTCGCTGGACCAGTTCAGAAAACGTCAACTGTTCCAATTCAGCCATCCAATCCGCTCGCCGTTCTTCAAGCGTCAACTCAGCCTCAGTAGTGCCACTGCCGCCTGCTTCATCAGTCTCAGCAGTGCTACTCTCGCCCGCTTCATCCGTCTCGGTGTTGCCGTTATTGGCTTCGTCAGTATCGTTCAGGTCGCCGGTTTTTGTCCCGGATCTAGGTAGCGTCACCACGGCCGGTTCTTGAGTGACCGGTTC
>CAZHCH010000146.1:1519-6561 GCA_964530985.1 uncultured Pirellulaceae bacterium
CCGGTTCTTGAGTGACCGGTTCCTGAGTGAGTGGTTCCTGGATAGCGGGCTCTTGAGCGGTTGGTTCTTGGACAACAGGGGCGCCGGCAGGCTCGACTTTGTTACCTGTATTTTCATCGAACGTTCCAAAAAGATCTTGGGCAGTCGTTAAGCTGCTGGGGAGTAGTAGCAACGAGCAAGCAATGCAGCCAGCAATAACATTTCGAAGGTTTGTAAGAGAGAGGATAATCATTGCATTGCTTTGCTTTGCTAGGAAAGTTTACATTCGATTTTAATCATACCGAATGAATCGAAATCAACGAAACGTTATTTTTCGCTCGTTGGTAGTTTTTTTGGACGATAATCCACATTCGGTCGCTTTCTTAGAACTTTTGCTGACACGATGTAGTCGTCTGGTTCCTTCAAATTAACCTGTTCAACGCTAGAATCATTGCGAAGCTGAGCGTTCACTTTCAATATATCGACCACATCCAGCCCCGAGATAACCCGACCGAACACGGTTTCTTCGTATTCTTTGCTGGCAAACGGGTTGGGAGCGGTGTAGATGCTGAATTCTGAGGCGCCGACGGTGTATTCTTTAGGAATTGTGGCGACCGTTCCCCGAAAAATATGCCGAGCATTATCTGCATTGGCCTCGCTGGTAATTTCATAATCTGTCGGAGGACGGCGATCTCTAAAGGCGAGCCCCGTTTGAACTCGAAAGTTCCGCAGCACTCGATGGAAAAAAGCGTTCTCGTAAAACCCCGATTCTACCAAGTGAATAAAGTTACCAACGGTTTCAGGTGCTTCGTTTTCAAACAACTCGATAACGATCGAGCCTTTTGAAGTCGTGAATTCAACTCGGGGCAAGTCGTCGGCCTTGGCCTCGGCTTGCCGTATCGCTTTTTCTTTTTCGAACTGTTTGCTGATCTTGGCGAGACTGGCAAATAGCGCAATTTCTTGCCGGGGCAGGTCTTTGATGACCTCAGGTTTTGTTTGAATCAAACGATCTGCGACTTTGAAGTCGTTTGTAAAAACCGCAATTCGAGCAGCATTCATCCAAACAGGTTCATCATCAGGGTGCAACTTCGACATTTTTTTCATGACGCGATTCGCAATCCCGACACGCCCTTCGTTGCCCGAGCTTATCGCCATTAGAAAAGCTAATCCGGATTGTTCTTCGGTTGGTGATTCTGACTTAAGGAAGATCTCCATTGAGATTTCTTTGATTTTTTGATGGATTGACTGTCCAATATTTGCGTTCTCTCGCCAAGTCTTGCCATAGCCGAACGATTCGTTTTTAGATGCGTGTTGATACCGGGTTTTGGCGGCCCACATCGATTTAAGTGCCTGACGGAATTCCGGTAGTAATTTCTCCAATTCGGTGTTCAATTGGTTCAGGGTCATCGCTTCTAATTCGCCAATGGGGTACTCCAACGCCACATTTTTTGGTGGAGGGTCAGGTTTCTCATCTTGTTGAAGGAACTGAGCTTTACCGTTGCTAACGCAGAATAAGGTCGCAAAACACAGCACCAAACAGGTGAATTTTATGGTTGAAATTGAAAACGTCATGATCTGTTTAAACAGTGGGAGGCTATGTTAATGGACTATTAATAATATAAAGTATAACGGACATTCTTACTTTTGAATCAGGTTGCCCTGACTACTCCTTCGTACCAAATTAAGCCCCTTACGTTAGTATTCATGACTCGAAATAAACGCGGCAAACACCTGAAAAACTGGAATTCCAACCAAGCTGAAGCGCCTCAGGGAAAACTGCGAATTATCGGTGGGACCTTCCGAGGGCGAGTAATCGACTATTCAGGTGATCCAATCACACGGCCAATGAAAGACAATGTTCGAGAAGCTCTATTCAATTTAGTTGGGGGATGGGTGAAAGAAAAAAACGTCTTTGACTTGTTCGCCGGTACTGGTGCAATTGGCCTTGAAGCCATCAGCCGAGGGGCCGCTGGGGCCACAATGATTGAACGTCACTTTCCAACGGTTAAAATCATTGAACAGAATATTCAAACACTCGATGTTGCCTCAACTGCCCAAGTTCATGCTTCCGATACGTTTTTTTGGGTGCGAAAGTTCATCAAGGAACCGGCAAATCACTTAGGCAATGCGTGGATGGTCTTTTGCTGCCCGCCTTACGATTTCTTTGTCGAACGTACCGAAGAACTCATGGCAATGCTCGAGAGCCTGATCGACCTAGCGCCGCCGGAAAGCATTTTCGTTGTAGAATCCGATCGCCGGTTCGAACACGCCCAGTTGCCACTAGCCGACGAATGGGTGATCCGCGAATATTCGCCTGCAGTGATCGCAACCCTCAAGCGATAATTCGAGCCAAATCCGATTGCGTGAGATTCATCCCTCCGACGCTTTGCCGTCAAAGTCACCGCAAGCCATGCTGTCGTGAAATTGCTTGCAAAGCAAGCGATGCCTTCGAAAACACACAAGCGATTAGATTTGTGCCGAACCAGTCGCCCCCTTACTCCGATAAGAACATAGTACCCATCGTTCGCCACGGAGAAACTCGTTGAAAATCTTCCCTCAACGATCAACGAACCTTTTATTGACTGTCCGACTGCTAATTGCTAGCACACTTGGGCTGTCCCTCGTCGTTTCGACCTTCTCTACTGCGTTAGCGGCTCCCCAGACAAAATCCAAGCCATGGGTTTCAACAAAACTCTTGGACAAAGCCCTCGATCAAGTTTCAACACAACCGATCGTTGCGGACTGGGCCAGCCAAACCAAACAAATTCTTGCTTCGATTGCCGCTGCCGACCAATCTGCCCAGCAGAGGATCGCCCAGATTTCCCTATTGGATCAACAGGTCCGTAGCATCGATCCGTTGTGCCAGCATATCATGCAATCATCGCTGGCTAAAAATGATCGCCAGCTAATTTTTAGTCAGCTCCAGCAACTTCGTTATCAATTTTCTCGCCGCACCGCAACTTGGTCGGTGATCGCTAAGCTAGGTGACGACAACGTGGGAAGGTCAACACGACAAGAATCGTTCCATATTGAGTTGGACGGTATTGATTCACAGTGGGCCAATTACTTATCACTCGGGCAGCTCCAAGCCGCTTTTGCACCTTTAGCGGATGATCAGAAAGCAAAGCGAATCGCTGCTCGCCAAACCTTGGCTCGTATCTACTCAGCATCACTAACGACAGATCAAGCCAACTACCTTCGAACGCTTTTCCCTGATTCTGACATACAGCTGTTGAAATCTTATGCCAGCCGTAAAGTGGATCCATCCAGCATCGCAAATCGGCTGGAGTTATATGAGGCCCAACCTAGTTCTCGTAGTGGCTATCTGTTGAATGACGTTCTTCAAGATCTATTGTGGTCGAACGAACTAGCTTATCAACGCGCCGCTGAAGTCATCCAGCTCTACTATCGCAATGGGAATTTTCGGTTGACGATTTCAGAAGCCTTCATGAATCGGCTGTTGCCTCAATTGCCGACTATCACGGAACCGGTCTCGGAGACGATTCAAGATGCGGACGTATATGGTCAGAGTAGAGTTAGCAACAGGCTTAAAGTAGATTTGTTACCCGATGATAATCAGATAAAAATTCAAATTCAAACCAACGGCCACGTTCAGTCGAATACCGTCGCAAAGACGAGAGCGTTTCGAATTATGAACCAAGGGCAAGCGAACTTCCATGTTGTTAAAGAGATCTCTGTCAGCGCCAATGGCATTGATGCAAGTCAGAAAGCCTATTCGACTTCGTCAGCCAAGCAGTTGCTTGTTGGCATTCAATCAAAAATGGACAATGTGCCGCTAATTGGAAAGATCGCTCGTCGCGCAGCTGCGAGAAAAGTACGTGAACAATCTCCTGAAACCAACCAGTTGTTCCGTCGTAAAGTATCTCTAGCAGCAGAAGCTCGTGTTGAAGAAGAAATCGCCAAGCAAATTGAAAGCGTGCGTAAAGCGGCCAGTGAAAAATTATTCGAGCCATTGGTTCGCATGGGATTGGAGCCAACACCATTGCAGTTGGCGACGACAGAATCAGCAATCGAAATCCGGTATCGCCTAGCTGGCCCAGGCCAAATGGCCGCCAATACAGCTCGGCCGACCAGTAGCGGTCAATCGATGGTGACCACTCAGCTGCATCAATCGTTGGTCAATAACGCGATCGCTCGGCTTGGTTTGAATGGTGAATCGTTCAGTGGACAAGAACTAGCAGCGCATCTTCAAGACGTACTTGGAGTGAACATCAAAGCGGACTCCGAGGACGATCAAAAGGATGCACAGTTTAAGTTTGCTGCTTTCGATCCGATCCGCATCGATTTTAAAGACAGCCGCATCAATATTGTTATTAACTTGGATTCGTTGCAAGTTGGAGACAAAGCTAAGCCGATTCGTCGACTTTCGATCACTGCTTCATACGCCATTGAAGCCAATGGAATGCAAGTACGGTTGATTCAAGATGACACTGGTACACGGGTCACCAGTCGTGGAAAACGACTACGGTTGGGCGATCGAGCCGTGATTAGTACCGTGATGAAGATGTTGTTTGAGCCGAGCTACTCGGTGAACGCACTGCCCAAGGAATTCCGTGATCGGCCTCAAGCTCAATCACTGCGAATTTCGCGTTTGGTCATCGACGATGGTTGGCTGGCAGTTGAAATGGACGACGTGTTAGTTGCTCAAACTGAACGGACGCCGGTTGACAACGGTAGACCTGAATCTCGCTTGGGCGAAAACTTGCGGCGAATGTTTAAACAACGCTAGTGGCTTATTAGCTGAGTTGGCGCATGAAAAAGGACCGCCAGGGCGGTCCAGAGTTTTCTAGTCTAGGTTTGCGTTTGCATCACGATCAAAGTGCGTTGTTAAAGAGCACCTTGGATCATTTCGCGAATCTTAGTTTCGTTGGCCCCTTCTAATCGGCTAACTTCTTCACTGCCCTTCATGAGAACAAGCGTTGGCATGGCTCTAACACCATACTCTTGCGCCACGTCACTACTGTTGTCTACATCAACTGCAACAATTTTCACTCGGCCGTCGAACTCGCCAGCCATCATTTGAAGCCCCGGCTTCAATGCTT
>CAZHCH010000147.1:0-6540 GCA_964530985.1 uncultured Pirellulaceae bacterium
TCGGCACGTGATATCCAATGACGACATCTAGTCGCCGTCATTTGTGCAAATATGACCGCCGTTAGCTTCCATCAGTTTCGGCCACAACCGAATCAGCGACCGAAGTCTGAAGAAGACGGTCATGGAGTGTATTTGTCGACGGAAAAGCACCCACCTACAACGTCCGATAATGTTTCTTATGTTCGGTTATCACTCTCCAAACGCTTGAAAATAGGCAGATTTCATTTTGAACTCTGTTTCGAAACACCTGGGGCTTTTAGGAATCCAGTCAGTCTGCTCTACCAATGAGGCCTACGCCTCCCCGTGTACGCGAAACCGCTTTTGCTTTACGTTGTCCTGCTTGGCTTGAACAACTCTCTGACTTGAATATTCATGCAAGTAATTCTCAACAGCTTGGTTCCGATTTTCGCCGTCATCGGGTTGGGGATTGTGCTACGACGAAGGAGCTTTTTAGACGAAGCTGCAACGCGGAATTTTAATCGGTTTGCGTACTATTTGGGTTTGCCGCTGTTTCTGTTTTACAAACTCAGCGGCGCCATCGCTGAAGGTGGACTCGCGAGTCGATACACGTTCACACTTATAGTGACAACGGTAGTTGCGATGCTGTGTGGTTGGGTGGTTGCGACGATCGCAGGGATTAGATTTGCTAGTCGCGGAGCGTTCGTACAAGCGAGTCTTCGCGGCAATCTGGCCTTTATAGGGCTGCCTTTGGTGGCGTTTTTGATCACCGATTTAGAGGCGAATCAGCGCGAGTCAATCGAAGCCGCGATGCTAGTGTCTTTGGCTCCGGTGATCATATTTTTCAATGTCGCTTCGGTGGCAATGCTGGCAATCTACAACGAGGGTTCTGAATCGAATTTCTCTTGGCGTGGGGTCCTGCGGAACATTGGCACAAACCCAATTCTCTTAGCTTGTTTGGCAGGTGTGCTCGTGCAGCGGTTAGGCTGGCGGGTCCCGGAAGCGATCGAACGGACTTGCCAAATCATCGGTGCGACAGCTTTTCCAATGGCTTTGATTGGAATCGGAAGTCAGTTGGCGCAATTCTCCTTTAGCAGCCAAATTCGATTGCCAATGGCTTCGACTGCAATCAAGTGCGTCGTATGCCCCGTGGCCTGTTGGGCAATCGCGATGTCAATGGGCTTAAGCGGTGCTGAGCGTCAAGTGTTGGTGGTGCTGGCTGCAATGCCGACGGCAGTGTCAAGCTACGTACTTGCCGAACAGATGAACTCTGACGCCGAACTCGCGGCCAGTTCAGTTGCCGTTTCAACTGCAGCGTCGATGCTGACGTTAACAGTGTTATTGTTAATGTTGTAAACGGCTTAGCGCGTTGCAACGGAGTCAGTTACCGTTAGGATTTGAGAATCTATTTTTTAGCAACTGCCCTGCCCCGTTCAAAATCGTTTCAGTGTCGAGCTTTAGTTGTATCGGAGGCAAACTTGGGGTTTGTGACTGCGCGGGAATTTGTTGTTGCTGAGGAGCGTAGTTCGTGCCTTGATTGTTTTGGACAGGCCGATAGCCATAGCGAGTTTGCGTTTGGCTGTTATTGGGCTGGTAACCATTTGAGTGTGAATTGGGTGTTGCAGGGCTGGTAGTCCAGTTGCCTTGGTAAGCGGTTTGCTGGCCATTGTTGGGATTGAACATTTCACCAGGAGCATACTGGCTGCCGCCGGGCGCTGCGTTTAAGTTTGCACTAGCCCCTTGATATGCTGGGTAGCTATCGATTGGTCGATTCGGATCGTAGCCAATTTGTTCGTGGAAATTGTCGAAGTGTGGGTCCAGCGACGCGGAGAGTTCTTCAGGCACGATGGTGTGAACCATTGAAATCCCGCGCAGAACATAAGGCCCAAATTTTGAGTAGTGAATTGAATCGTGTGCGGTTTGGCCCAAAAGTGATACTGAAAACATGGTAACCACCATGCACAACAGGATTCCAAGGAGAGCGCCGACCAACGCCCCCATTTGGCGATTGAAGCCATCGAGTTCCGCCTTCTCTAATGACCTGTTGACGTAAGCGTAAGCCAGCCAAATAACCAACGAGGAAGCCACGAAGATAATCAACATGGCAGCGATGCGGTTGAACGGCGGCTCGGCTTGCACGAATTGAGCGACCTGATCGCGGAAACGATAGGCGGCGAAGTAACTAACGACAACGGCCGCAACTGATGCGATCTGCCATGCCAAGCCTTTCCAATAGCCGAAGAACACGGTGCCCAAAAGTAACACTAACATGATGATGTCGTAGAGAGTCATAGTGAATCCTTGGGCGTGGCGTTTGACCGCGAATGAAAAAGCAATTTTGAATGCGAACACAAATTAATTTGCTGCCGAAGCCAGACTTTGACCGCAGCAGGTACGAATGGTATTAAACGAGATTCACGCTATTGGCTCAAGAGATTGTTTGCTTGCGAGCACAACTGCTAGCGGTTTAGATACATTTTAAACTCGTGTTGGTCAGCGTCTTTGGTCAGTGGTAGCTTAGCGTTTTACTACATTTTAATTTTTAGGGTTTAGGTAGCTGGAGTCGCCAGACTTTAGGATGTGCTATCGAAAGCCTGAACTCTGGCGAGCCCAGCGACAACCAAGAGCTTAAATCTATGGCTGATTTTAAAACGCACATTACAACCAGTTCTATTATTGGCGTGGGTTATGCGACGGTTGGCTATTTAATGTTTGACGTACCACCGGCACATGCATTGGTCGCGGCTGCCTTGTGTAGTGTTGCTGGAATGTTGCCAGACTTGGACAGCAATTCCGGGATTCCGCAACGAGAAATGCTATCGTTTGTTTCGGTTGTCATTCCAATGTTGATGATTCATCGTTTCGAACAACTGCAGTTGGACGCCGAGCAAATGGTGTTTGTTGCTGGTGTGATGTATCTAGCAATTCGTTTTGGAATTGGTAATTTATTTAAAAAATTCACTAAACACCGAGGCATGTGGCACAGCATTCCGGCGGCGTTGGTGGCAGGGATGGCAACTTTCTTAATTTGCTTGACTCCCGATATAGAAATTCGAATCTACAAAGCTTGGGCGGTGGTCATCGGCTTTATATCGCATTTGGTGTTGGACGAAGTGTATGCGGTTAACTGGCAAGGCAAACTTCCCAAAGCTAAACGCAGTTTCGGAACAGCTCTGAAGTTCTTTGGCAAGGACCGGCTTCCTAATGTCTTGGCCTATGCCAACTTAATCATACTGGTTAGCTTGGTTTTAAGCGAAGACTATATGGTTCACTGCATCTGTGGCCACGCGGCCGAAGAGTCTCATTCAGCCGCGGGCTTGATTGATAGTTGGTTCGGCAACGGCACTGTGCTTCACCGTTGACGGGAGGCATTAGATTAGTTCATTGGCTAGAGGTGCATTCGAACGTTTATGCAACCGTTTAAAATATCTTTTTGCTATCCAACAAAATAGTCACTGGGCCATCGTTAACTAACGATACTTGCATGTCAGCTTGGAAGACACCAGTTTGCACTTGTAAATTATTTTCTTTGGCCCGTTGCACAAAAGTTTCGTACAGTTCGTTAGCCTGTTCAGGTGGGGCGGCATCACTGAAGCCGGGTCGCTTCCCTTTACGAACGTCGCCATAGAGCGTGAATTGACTGACGACCAACAGCTGCCCGGCAACGTCCACAAGGCTTAAGTTCATCTTGCCGTCATCGTCTTCAAACACCCGCAGGCCAATGGTTTTTTGAAAGACATAGTCCAGATCCACCAGCGTATCGCCCTGCCCTACCCCGAGTAAAACCAGCAAACCACGTTCGATCTCTCCAATCGTCTTCTTATTGACTTTAACGTTCGCTGAAGATACCCGTTGAATAACTGCTCGCATTGGTTCGCCGGTCCCCGTTTACTTCAGCTGCTGCGGAGCATTGGTTTTCTTTTCCGCTTGCCGCTTCGCCAGAATCGATTGAACTTGAGCCAAGTATTGATCGGTCGTGTCAATCGATTCGATATCAGAGGAACGTATCACGAACATATTTTCAGTTAACTGATCGGTTTCAATCGGGTGGGAAAATTTCAGCGTCATCATGGGTTCGAGGCGCATCGCGCCGCCGTCAGGGTTTGACGCAAATTTAAGATAGCGAATTTCACTTGGAAACGAATCCAGTAAACCATCATTGCTGAAAACCACTTCAATACCATGTGGTAGTTGTTGTGGGATTTTGTCCCATGGGATTGCGTTACGAGATCTGATCTTTGGCGCGGTGGGAAAAACAATCGCGGCTGTATTTCCTAGTGTATGTCGCAAAGCTGTCTCGTTCCAGCAACCTCGAATCACGGTTAGCTCAGTTTGATTATCAGTGGTGACTTGCTTAGGCGATCCGAAGTTGAAGCTTTGGTTGAATTGTTCAAGCAAACTGGCCAGACCGCCAGTTGCGATCCAATTTGATGGTGTAAATTTGGCGCTTGCATTGGTTTGTTCTGTAAAACGTTTCAAGTCAACAAATTCAAAATGCTGTTTTCCGCCAAACGTTTGGAGCCGGTAAACGAAACGTCCGTCGCACAATTGAAAGCTGCTGGCAACTTCTTCACCAGCGCGGAATTCTAGCTCTAAACGTGATCGATGGGTTTTTTGGCCCATCTGAAAATACTGCCCGGTAGCAACGGTGCTATGGTCGAATAGATGTCCCGTTAATTCGATGGACATTCCAAAGGGATTTGAGTTGGCGATTCGTTTGCAAGTTCTGGTCAAAAGCTCAGCCGAACGTGGATCGGGGGCTGCATGCAAGTAGTCGGCAGTCGAACGTGCGCTGTTGGACTGGACTTTAGAGTCGGGCGCAAAGTCATTCGATGGAAGGGAGAAATCCTGCGGTACGGTACCCTGCCCTTGCAAAGCGTCTTTTTCAGCAATTAACGGATTGACAGGCTTGGATGGAAGTGGTGTGGCCGGAGGGGTCACTTGGTCGTCTTGAAAAGATGCTTGCTGAGCGACGCTAGCTTGTGTGTCCCGCGCGATAGCATTTGGTTTAGTTTGAATAGCCGACGTATTAGTGTTACTTGCCCAGTTTCCAGAGAGCCAAAGTAAGCTACCGATCGCTAGCAGTCCGACAGCGATGGGTAATTCTTGCTTCATAGACGGAATTTTCCAAAGAAAGGCATTGTAACGCGCCGAAATAAGGCAAGGCGACGTTTCAATCGATACAGTCCGCAGTTTATGCGCGATAGGTAGAGTTTAGAAGCGTCTGAATTTTGGGTCCACCTCACTTTTTGCGTTGCGATGGTTCAATACCAACGTCAAGCAGCCAAGTGGAACACCTAACGACTTTTAAAACCATATTTTCGGTTTGTCGATGGATCGACGAATTGTTTTTCGGTCAAACATAGTCATTTGCTGAGTTTGACTAACATTCCAAGGGGGAAATCAGATGTACGCACGTTATGTAACGGGCATCGCTATTGTGGCGTTGGCCACATTGACCAGTTCGGCGATCGGTCAAGTGCGTGGTATTCGCACTGGATTCCCGACCGCACACAATTTGCCGCCAGCTCATCGTTTACTGGAACCTGGTCCTGGCGTCGGTGGCCCGGGCCCCGGAGTACTTTCAGCCGCTCGAAATCCAGGTCCAGCTGCGAACGGCTACGGCGCCTTTGGTGCTTCGATTGGACAGAACGTTCAGGTTCTCTTCGACAAGCCCCAGCTAATGAATGTTAGCTGGGACGTTTCAGGGGTTGGTCGATACGATTCAATTCCGCTGGTTGTTCCCGGACGACAAAACTTCGCTCAGGGTGGAATCTTTCGTTTGAAGATCACCAACATCGAAGGCCGTCCTGGTGTCGAACTCTATCCAACACTAGAACTTGGTCGTTCCAATCGTCGCACATCGGCTTACTTAGCTCACAGTGCCATTCCGATTCAATTCACACAAGAAGACTTTGACCAAGTTGCTGCAGCAAATTTCGTTACCAAAGTCATTTACGTTCCCGATCCCGAATTTCAAGAGCTTGCTTTAGCTGGTGTTGATACACTTGTCAGCACGCGTTTGGATCCAGGCGTTGACCCGATCACAGAAGCGGATCGTCGTGGTTCAATCTTGGCAATCGTCCGTTTGGGTAACAAGGATTTAGAGGTTCCAGGCACCGATCCATCTATTGCTGCTGGAATAGGTGGCATTGGCAGTGGTGCTCCGGATCCATCGAACTACATTTCAGGCGTCACCGGTCCTCACTACGGCTTACCGCACACTGGAACCAGTATCGGCTTGCCCGGTCCAGCACACATTCCGTTGGGAGCCCCAGCTGGTCTGCAACGTCAACAAATTCATAACCACACTGCAACGCAGATACCTGGCCCAACTCCACAAGTTGATATTCATGTCAAGCAAAAGCCAGGCTTAAGCTACCCACGCCCAGTGGACAAAGTGTTGGTCAAAGAACATCACATCCGTCCTCGGCATGTTAACCAACAGCCACCAGCGGATATGGTCGAAGGACAAATTAAGCCTCGCGGTGGTATCTTTGGACTCCGTCGCTAGTGTTAACGGTAGTCACTAAACACGGCTATCGACAGCATTTATGCGAGCACAACGAAAACTAGAGCCGC
>CAZHCH010000148.1:0-6468 GCA_964530985.1 uncultured Pirellulaceae bacterium
AGCTGCTTACGAGCAGGAATCAGAGTGATGGAGTTCTTTAGCATGTTCGCTCTTTCCAAACAGTCTGATGTGTTCCTGACACGAAATGCTTGCAAGAACACTTGATGGGTGAATAAGGATTGCGTCACTCCATCGAACGCGATCTTCGCATAAATCTGTTTAACGACAAGCCGGAAGGTGACTGTGGTTTCGTCGTTCGTTACTTGCCAACATTGATTGGCAAGCCATTTTAACTATTTGGAATATGGTTCCAATTATTCCTGTGATTGAACGGCGTCGTAAGGGGAGAAACTGTCGATGGAATCTTGGTAATGCCCCGTATCCAGTAATGTCAAACCGACAAACAGTACCACGAACAACGTTGACGAAAGGAAAACGAGGACGTTAAACGTTTTGTCCCACCACATGTGCATGAAAAATGCACAGACTAAAAACGCTTTCACGGTTGCGATGATCATCGCCACTGGAAACGCCAAGTCAGGTGGCAGGTTTGAGTAAGGCCAAACTGCCGATGTAACAACCGTCAGGATAGTCAAACCGATGAGTGAACCGAACACACCAAACAAAAGCGTGGTGGATACTGGGTGGTTAAATCTTGGCAGGTCGTCGTGTTGGTCAGCCATGTTTAGCTCAAATCTGTCTTATTAAAATGGTTTGTAGTACCTGTTCAGTGGAAATGCCGGCTGGCTAAAGCCGGTTCTACAAACTTGTCTTAGTCAATCAAATACAACAATGGGAACAAGTAAATCCAAATCAAGTCAACCAAGTGCCAGTATAGGCCAACGTAGTCAACGGGACCGAAATAGTCTTTACGCCAGTGACCCAAGATGCAACGCCAGTAAATCCATGCCAATGCAACGATGCCCCCAATGATATGAATCGCGTGCAAACCAGTCATGCAGTAGTAGATACTGAAGAAGATTTTAACATCATGGCTCAATGATTCCGGATCTGGGTGATGCTTGTCGAAGACCTGCACATGATCGTGGCCGTGGCCTTCGTGACCGTGGTCCCCTTCGGCACCGTGGTCGCCTTCTTCGTGACCATGATCGTCTTTATCGTGACCGTGTTCATCGTGGCCAGCTTTCTCTTCCTCTTCGATGGTCATCGATACCAAGTGGATGTTTTCGCTGCTTGGTTCAACACTTGCAGCTGCATGGCTGTCGCCACCATGGTCTTTGGTGGCTTGGTAGGCATAGCCCGCCACCGCGCCTAAGAAATAACCACCAACGGTGACGGCCAGTCCTAGCATCAACTTCGAAAACGCGGCCTTTTTGGTCAACATTCCGACGACACTGGCGACAGCAAATAAGATCAGTAATACCGCCGGAATCAGGCTGATCCAAATCAAATACTTAGAAAGCCCAATGCTACCGAACATTACCGGGTCAGGGTGAACGTAAGTAAGATCAAACGCTTTGCCAGGGAAAATCCCCATGTCCCATTTGTGACTGTACTCGATCGCTTTGACGCCCAAAAACATGGCCGCACAAACCATCGTGACCAAAATGTACGTGCCGCAATTCTTATTGCGGCCTAGTTGAGCCGAACGAACGGCCAAAGCCATCGTCAAGCTGCTGAACAGCAATACAACCGTGTTCAAACCACCCAAGTATTTGTCCAAGAATACGTGCGCTTGGTCAAAAATTTCTGGATGATGATTTCGATACAACGTGTACGCCACGAACAAGCCGCTGAAGAACAAAACCTCGGTCACCAAGAAGACCCAAATGCCTAACTTGCCCGAATCGAATTGCTGTTCGGCGCCACCATCAAAGTGATGAGCAATGAACTCACCATGGTCGTGGTGATGATGATCGTCGTGTGCTGAGTGATCGTCTGCCATTTCAGGTTCCAAAGTTATCCAGCTTTGAAGGGGCTCACTCGAACAATGCGCTCAAATAAGGTTTCTGCCGGATCGTATCTTAATTTGTTTGTTGTTTAAATTTGTCGTGGTAACTGATTCATCAAAATGTGAAACAGTCGGAATCAGTAACTGATACATCAAACGATGATCAGTTGGAATCAAAACCTAGTGATGAACTGGTTCTTTACGGGGAGGTACTTTTGCTGGGTCAGCAAACTCGCGGGAAATGTATGTGTCCAGTTCCTCGTCGTAAACTAACGCATCGAAATCATACGGGTCGTTCAAGATTGGGTTGTGGACGAAATTGTGGAAGTCAGGCGGTGAGCTGGACTGCCATTCTAACGAAGCTGCTCGGAAAGGGTTGGCGCCCGCTTGCTTGCCGTAGAAAGCTGCGTAAACCAAAACCAAAAAAGCTCCCAAAATTCCCAAGCCCAATACAAATGCACCGCAGGTAGAAATTTGGTGGAAAATCTGGAACTCAGGGTCGTACTGAGCATAACGTCGCGGCATTCCGCGAGCACCCATGACGAACTGAGGGAAGAAGGTTACGTTGAAACCAGCAAACACTAAAAAACAGCTAACACGGCCCCAGAAGTCGTTGTACATGCGGCCGAAAATCTTTGGCCACCAGTGGTACAAACCACCCAACAACGCAGTCAGTGTTCCACCAACCATTACGAAGTGGAAGTGAGCCACTACGAAGTAAGTGTCATGTAAGTGAATGTCGACTGACAAAGCACCCAAGAACAAACCCGTCAAACCACCGATACCGAACAGGAAGATGAACGAAAGTGCGTAGCACATCGGAGTGTTCAACAGGATCGAGCCTTTATAAAGCGTCGCCAACCAGTTGAAGACCTTCACTGCTGAAGGAATCGCAACCGTAAATGTGATCGCACTGAAAATCAAAGTCATCACAACCGACTGGCCACTGGTGAACATGTGGTGTCCCCAGACCAAGAAACCCAGTAACGCGATCGCGACACTAGAGAACGCAATGAAGCTGTAACCAAAGATTCGCTTTTGACTGTATACCGAAATCAATTCGCTGATCACACCCATCGCCGGCAAAATCATGATGTAAACCGCGGGGTGGCTATAGAACCAGAAGAAGTGCTGGAACAAAACCGGGTCACCCCCGTAGCGAGGGTCAAAAATACCGATATGCAATGTGCTCTCAGCAATCAACATCAGCAAGGTGATGCCCAAAACGGGTGTCGCTAAAACCTGGATGATCGAAGTCGCGTAAAGTGACCACAAGAACAACGGCAGCTTAAACCAAGTTTGTCCCTTGGCTCGCATCGTGTTGATCGTGACCAAGAAGTTCAGACCGGTAAAGATCGAACTAAAGCCTAGGATGAATGTGCCGAAGGTCGCGTAAATCACCCCCGTATCCGTTTCGATACTGTAAGGCGTGTAGAACGTCCAGCCAGTGTCCAAACCGCCGCCGAATAAAATCGCCGCCAGCAAACAGCCAGTGCCGATGATCCAGAGGTAAAAACTTGCCAAGTTCATGCGCGGAAACGCCACATCCTTGGCCCCTAACATCATCGGCAGCACAATATTGCCAAGAGCCGCCGGCACGCTTGGGATAATGAAACTAAACACCATCACTGCACCGTGCAGCGTAAACATTTGGTTGTACTGGGCGTTAGTCAGTTTGCCATAAAGTGGTAGCGAAGCACCATCAAAAGAAACCAAGTGAGAACGCAAAACCAGCGCAAAGAAGCCCGCCAAAAACAACGCGATCGTCACGCCAATCAGGTACATGATCCCGATTCGTTTGTGGTCTAAAGTAAACGCCCAAGACGCAAAGCCTTTGGAATGATTCAAGAATGTCGTTTCAGGCGTTCCAAAAATCTTGTTTCGTGTTGTTTTATCTACCATTGTAATAACCTCTGATGACGCTGGTTAGGCAAGCTTGTGTTTTTTAACAGACATCGCCAAGTAAAATTACTTCGCTTCGTCTTCTGGTTTCTCAGCGGACATGTTGGCGTCCGGCAAGTCTTTGAGTTTTTCGTTGGATACGGAATTTGGATCTTGTAGGTATTTCAAGTAAGCGATGATGTGGTCGATGTCGCCACCTGGAGCGTCATCCAAAACACCCTTAAACGAATTCATCTTTGAAATCGATCCTTCGGCACCGAAACCGTCCACGATCTTGTCGCTTGGTTCAAGGATTGATGTCTTGATGTAATTTTCGTCAGCCGTGAATGCTTCGCCGCCAGCTGTTTTGCCTTGACGATTCCATGTTAAGTTCAATGCAGGGCCAGTTCCGGCAGTGCCATTGATGTTATGGCAACCAGCACAGTGAATCGTGTACAAGTGCTCGCCGTTTTCCCAAGCGGGATACTCTCCTGGCTTCCACTCGGTGTTAACTTGTCGATGTTTTGCGTCAGGGTGAACAATGCAAGCGGTTCGCATCTTACTGTGACCGTCGCCGCAATACTCATTGCATGACAGACGGTACTCGCCGATTTTATTAGGTTCGATGTAAGCGGTCGTGTAACGGCCGGGAACGATGTCTTGCTTTTGGCGGAACGCTGGAACAAAGAAACTGTGTAGTACGTCCTTGGATTGCATCTTCAAAACCACGGGCTGGTGCTGAACTAAATGCAATTCACTGGTTGTGTCGCCGTTAGGGTAGACGAATTGCCAACCATACTTGTAGGCGATCACTTGGATTTCTTCGGAGTTGGTTTTCGGGACTTTCATTTCCCAGAACGTTTCAGCACCTCTAACGAACATGTACACCAACAAAATGCTCGGCAATACAGACCACAAGATTTCGATGTTCGTATTGTGAGACGGACTTGGCTGCGGATCGATCACGCCATTTTTGCGTTGGTAGCGAAAGCAGAAGTAAACCATCACAGCGACGATGGCGACAAAGAACCACAAGGAAACCCAAAAGATGTACATGTACAGATCGTCAACGCCTGCGGCGAACGTCGACGCCTGTTCAGGAAACCAATAGGCTCCCGAAAATGGATTTGTTGTCTCGATGTTGCGGTGCAACACGTGCTCGGGCACCGTGCCTTTCAGCGATGATTCAATCACACGCTGCTTCAGTTCTTCGTTGGTTTGTAAGGCCATCAAGGTTGGAAATTGCCAGATCATAATCGTATTCTTATGTATCAACTAAAAAATTGATGTCGTTGTTTTGGATGAACCACCGTTAGGTCGCCGGTTCTGCTATCTTCGTTGTGTTTGTCTCGTCAGCCATATTCTTTTTGCTGGAAAAAAACCAGTATGGAACCAAAGTCACCAACAAGGCAATGACTGTGATCCCTGCGCCGATCTTCATAATCAGCATTGACTGAAAGTTGTACTGTCCGCTGCTCTCGTCATAAACGTAGCAACCAATTCCGTAGCTCAGCCAGTTAATCGGCGATCCGATTTTACCTTCGGCCGATTCGACCAAGGCTTGTTCGATGGTTGCTGCTTTGTAGTTCAAGCCGTGAATGTAGCGAACGATCTTGCCTTCAGGCGAAATCAAAATAAACACGGGTGGGTGCGAGTAGTATTTTTGCCGAGCGATGTAGCGGTAGCGAAAACCACAGGCATCGGCCAATTGTTTAATTGCCGCTTGCTTGCCCGTCATGAAGTGCCAACCATCCTCGGTACCAGGATGGTTGTACTGTTTGATGTACTTGTCTTCGGTTTCGCGGAGTCGAACGGTTTGTTCGTTGGGATCAATGCTGATTGAAATCATTTGAAAATGATCGTCGACTTTGAACTTCTTTGCCACGTCTCGTAGCGTCTCGGTCATGTTTTGAAGCTGTACGCTGCACAGCTTCGGGCAGTCCGAATAATTGAAGGACAGCATCACTGGCTGCTTGCCATCGAACAATGCTCCCAATTCGGTTAACACACCATCGGTGCTTCGGAACTGCAAGTGCATTGGAATCAAGTCACCCGTTTTTGAATCAACACCGATGTTCTCGGTAACCTCTGGCTTCTTGCTGCGAAATTCGTCTTCGTTGGTTTGTGGTTGATCAGCAGCGACAACACTTGGCAGACACACCATCATCGCAGCGATGCAGAATTGCTGCAGCCCGAGGAAGGATCGTGTTGTAAAAGTGAAGTTCATAATTGGATCGGAATTAGAGTAATCTCAGTAAGTGCTGGAGGATTATTTGCCGTACTTGCTGATGACTGTCTTCATGGCGTCGTCAATACTGGTGGTTTCGCCACCGCCTACCAAAAGAGATTTCTGGTCTTGGACCTGTTGGTAAGCTGGCTCACTTGTCGGCCCTGCTTGGTTTCTCTGGTCAAGGACCGAATTTTGCCAACGATAAGCAACACCTTGGACGAAATAGATCGTCATTAGTGTAACCAGAGCAGCAATGGCTCCCGTTAAAATCACGGCAGACGTATTGACGTCATCGTAGGATGGTGGCTCAGTATTGTTGTGATCACTCATATTTGGTTACCCGGCAAAAGCGAGTTGTCTGATTTTGTTAAGTATAACCTTTGAAAGTCCGCAAGCTGCAGACAAACTGTCTTAGCTGGCTGAATGTTTTGAAGCTAGCTCGTTTAAATATATGGTTTTAGTGAACTTCGTGGTTCAAAGCTTCACCCAGTCGAGGGTCCTTTAG
>CAZHCH010000149.1:0-6458 GCA_964530985.1 uncultured Pirellulaceae bacterium
CTCAAATAAAGCTGGTCGCAACGCCGCGGTGAACATGGAATCGGTTCGCGTTCCATTACGAGTTCGGTGGCTCGACGGCCAAGGCCGACCGGCGACGAGCGTCCGGGTTTTAAAGTCCACCTTCGACCATGACTTAGACGCATTGGCCGCAGAGTTCGACGGCGTTGAAAACGTCGGGCAAGCGTTGATCGACGGCGATCCGGAAATCAACATGGAAGTCGTTGGCTCGTTTTTAACATCGACTTCTCGCGTGTACGTAGACAAAGATCAAAAACTCGTCCATCGCGTCCAGCAGTTCGATGTGATTCACGAACCTGACGGATCGGTCCGCGAACGACGACCTCGCGAAGCGACTCAGCAAAACGTCTCCAACGATTTCCCGCTTCGCTGGACCGGCAAGTTCATCGAAAAAGACGAAGCCGTTCGCAAGTTTGTTTTCTCTAACAAGATCCAGCTAATGCACATCAACGGTTTGACATACGATTTCTTGTATGACATGGCCAAGAAGCTACACGAAAAAGATTGCCTGATGTTGTTGGGCGGTGGCCCCAAAGCCAACGAGCCTTTGGTGCTAAGACGAGGCAGTGTTCCGTATCGAGGTTTCTTAGAAGGGCGAATTGAAGGCGACAAGTACTGCCTGATTCTGCACCTGTCCAACATCGAACTCAAATCCGCTCGCGATGAAACCGCGGACGATAATCAAGAAGAAGCGAAATAGGAACGACCATGCCAGACAATTCAATCATTGACCTCTCGCAACTATCGACAACGCTCAGCGACTACCAAATAGGAAAATCGCAGGCCCTGACCGACAGTGCTCTACTGCCACTAGTTCGTAATTACAAACGCACGGTTGCATCGCGAATGTATCCGCTATCGGCCAAAGACATTGCAGACAAAATCTCCGACGCTCAGTACCATGTTAGCCGCAAGATCGACGGTGAGTTTAACGTCCTGATCTATAAAGACGGTATCCTGTTGACGCTCAACCCTGGCGGCACCATCCGCACCGGCTTACCTTGGATGACCGAAGCCAAACAGTTACTCGACGACGCCTCGCTAACGAGCGTATTGATCGCTGGCGAGCTATACGTCGATACGCCAGACCGTCGTCCGCGAGTCCACGATGTCGTTAGCGTCGCTCGACAACCTAAAACCGACGAAGAATTGGCGAGCTTACGATTTGCCGTTTTTGATATCCTTTCGATCAACGACCAACCACTGGACCAGCCTTACGCAGAAACATGGAAGCAAATCGAATCCGCGTTTTCCAAAGGCAAACATATCCACCCCGTAGAAACGGTCAGCCTCAAAGGGCCACGTTCGATCGAGACTCAATTTAATCAATGGGTCACTGACGAAGGCGCTGAAGGCCTGGTTGTCCGCTCTGACACCGCAGGCAACTTCAAAGTTAAACCGCGACACAACATCGACGCCATGGTGATTGGCTTTACCGAATCAACAGGCGATCGAGAAGGCATGTTGCACGACCTTTTGCTCGGTGTCGTCCGCCCCGACGGATCCATCCATACGATGGCTCGAGTTGGTGGAGGCTTCTCAGACCAGCAGAGACAAGACCTACTAGTCGACTTGCAGGGCATGGTGGTCGACAGTGAATACGCGGAAGTCAATTCCGACCATGTCGCTTACCGAATGGTCGAACCCAACTGGGTGATCGAGATCAGTTGCTTGGACATGATTTCGCAGAACACTCGCGGCGGATCGGTAGACCGCATGGTCCTGAAATACAACGCCGACGACAGACGTTATGAAATCATTCGGCGGATGCCGTTGGTCAGCGTAATTTCTCCGCAATTCATTCGGATTCGCGATGACAAATCCTTTGACGCCACCGACGCCAGAATCTCACAAATCTCAGACATCGTGGACGTACCCGCGGCGGCGCTCACCGCAGCAGAACTGGCTACCGCAAAGTCCGAAATCGAAAAACGAGCGGTCTACCTAAAGCCCTATCGAGGCCAAACTTCGATTCGTAAATTCTTAATGTGGAAAACCAACAAGGAAGACAAAAACAGTGACTTTCCGGCTTACGTCATCCACTACACCGACTTCAGCCCCTCGCGCAAGAAACCTCTGGACCGCGAAGTTCGTGTGTCAAACTCGAAAGAGCAAATCGATTTACTCTGGGATCAACTGATCAAAGACAACGTCAAAAAGGGCTGGAAAATTCACGAGCCCGGCACCGCCGAAGCAGCCGAATAAAAAGGTCCATCTGGGTTTGTTGTTGGTCTCGCAAGATTTTCAGGTGTGTTTTATTAAGCGAGAGGGTGCCATCCACGCGTTCCATACCTTGACATGGCTCAAAAGATCCCAGAGTTTAACGACGCTCCGGAACGCGTAGGCGTGCGACCCCGCTTAAGCCTTGTAGGAGTTTGAAACGCTGAGTCGCAGAGGACGCAGAGTTCCTTTAGAAGATACTTTCCTCTGCGTCTCTGCGTTTTATATCCCAAGACAGCACACCGCCCCCGGCTGCCAAAAAGATTTCTGACACCTTTTATATTCCTCTACCGAAGCCCATAAAAATGATTAGTGTCGACTAGTGAAAATCAGTGTTCCCCCAACGATCCCTCCTACTCAATGATACTCGGGCGTTTGGTGAAGGCTTTACAAGACCTGAAACTAGTCAACTCAGTTGTCGGAACTACTCGCCGCCGAGGACAATTTCAACAAACGGCCCGATATCTGAAAAGCTTACGGTACCATTCTGATCGATGTCGGCTTCGGCTTGCATACTTCCCGTCAACAGAACGGTAACAAATGGACCGATATCTGAAAAACCCACCACGCCGTCTTGATTAACATCGCCCAGCAACAACAAGGTCTCAACCAAGATACCCAAGTTCGAGTCTGCAATCACAACACTAGTGTTTGTTGCAGCGACCCCCAGCGGCCTGGATCCGCTCGGGAGAATTGTCGTCTGTATGACCGGCGAGCTCAACACTGAAACATCAATCGAGGTCAGTGTTGGAGTTGGCGAATTGCCGACCACGTAAAGCATATCGCCTACGACATCAATATTGACAGGATTCGTATTTAGCGGGATCTGCGCGAGAGTTTGCACTGCATTCGGGTTACTGGTATCAAAAACGGAGACTCCATTGCCAGAGGCAACATAAAGCGTATCGCCGGACTGAGCCGATTCAATTGGGAAGTTGGCTGGCGAATCGAAACCCGGCGAAAATCCTGCACCGGCAATTCCAATTCGATCAAGAATCGACAGAGTGGGGCCTGCAATATCGATGACCGTGATCCCAAATGTTTGTCCGTCAAAGAAACCAGAAAAGTCGGTCGACACAAAAGCCGTCTGTCCGTCCTCCGCAACCAGCACATCAGGTTGGCCAACCCCCAAATCAATCGAGCTGACAGTCCCTCCCAAAGTCCCATTTGCTTGATAGCTTCGACTACTGAGAAGTCCTGTTCCGCCAGAAACAACCACTCTCCCGTTCGCTGCGGACACGCCCGCAAACGGAGAAACACCAACAGTGAACGGACCGGACACGAGTGTCGGTTGCATTGGATTTTCGATCGAGAACACTGACAGTCCTCCTGTTCCGGCTGCATCAAGAGTGAATAGCAAGTCACCATCGATTGATACATCATCGATCGTCCCCGTAACTCCTGGAGGGGCAACAACACCCGCTATCTTAGGTCCGCTCAAGTCAACAATGACGACCCCTTGAACACCTGCAGCTGCATAAGCATACTGGCCGGCGACCGCCACGTTGTTTGTGCCAAATGTACTCAGAACCTCTACATCATCTGCCTTCAGTTGTCCCGTAAGGCCGAGCCCAACAAACACAACTAGCGTCAGAATTACAAATGAAATCTGCTTGGCGAAAGATCTGCAACAATGAGTGCTGGAATAGTTGAACATCGAATTTCTCGTGAGTAGTGGATGGATCTCAACAAGTGCTTGAATCGCTGACACGATCGTACCCGATACTTACAACTCCGCAACGGTAATCTATTCAATGTGTACCTTTGCTAACTAAGTTGCCATGGAGCGACATCAAAAAGTTGACGATCCATTCAGGTTCGATGAAAAAAACGCTTACCATCAACAAGCCCGCTGGTCTCTTTGACTGGGTTAACACGCAGAGCCGTAGAGATTTCGGATCAAAGCGGACACAAATGATTAGTGTCGATTAGGACACTCCTCCGTGAACGCCACCGGATTGAATCGTCGAAGTCGATTTCAATACGGTAAATACGGACTAGAAGAACCGCAAATACACGCCAATGGACGCGAATGAAAACCAGAATTTGTATTCACGTTTATTAGCGTCCATTTGCGGTTAGAAAATTCAGTAATCAAAGATTCGGGATAGCTTGATGATAAAAATTGGTGGCGTTCAGCGAGAAGTCTCTCGATTAGTGAAAATCAGTGTTCCCCAAACGATCCCTTTTACTCGATGGCAGAGTTTCATCCGGGCGCCCAGATCGACTTGCTGGACGGTTTTGAATGGTACGCCCAGAGAAATCTAGAAGCCGCAATCGATTTTCGGAGCCGCTCTTCAGTTTAACGACGATCCGGAAGGCGTAGGCGCACGGCCCCGCTTATAGCAAACCGCCCCCTCTACCCAAAAGCACGTGACCCTCTATTGTTCTAGACAGCCAACTAGAAATCAGCGGCCGTCACCGAACGTTCTTCTCATTGAACGAAACTTGTGAGAGGATAGATGTTTTTCAAATCGACTCCAGTCAATGGAAAATCAATGGCACGTGAAAAAGCAGCTTCACTAAAATCGGAGGCCAACCGGCTTGGGCTCGGTTGGCCATCGCGAATTGTTTTAGTAACGATCACGCTAGTCGTGATAATTCTGAGCGTGCCTGGAATTCAGATTCCCAAGTTTCATACTAAACCTGGCGCCATTGATTGGCCGTCATCGGACGTCTACTTCTCTCATGGTTGGCCACTGGAGTACATGAGGAGCCCAACAAATACGAAGAGGTTTGACCACTCCAAAATCGAGTGGTTGTGGTCCAACGCGTGGCCCGTGCACGGCAACCTTTACGATTTTCGATTAACTAACTTGTTTGTGGACATTCTGTGTGGCTGCCTGATGATTTTTGTTGCGACGTGGCTGACGAACCGTTGGTGGGGTCGAGCTGAAAAAGGCAAACGAGCCTGGCATTCGTTTACCATAAAGAATTTGATGACCGCAGCGGCGTTGATAGCTTTTGGCGTTGTCTGTTTTTCTTGGTATTCTTCACATGCTAAAGACAAAGCGATTGAAGATGCAAGCGACTACGATTTTCGTTGGTCTGGAACCGTATCCCCAGTGGATCCGCAAATAGAATATAGCTACCAAGGCCCGATGTGGTTGCGTCGTTTGACTAGTAGTGAAATCTTATCGGTGTTCTATCACCGAACTAAGATAAAGTTTGTTCCGGCTTACAAACTCGCAGAAGAAAACTCTCAAGAAATTTTAAAACTTAAGCACGCTGAAAGCATTTCGTGCAACTGTAGTGCTTGGCATCTACATGGCTTTTTAAAGAGTTTGAACCAGCTACAGAAATTGAATTCGCTGCATCTCACGTTGCATGAAAGGCGATTTGGAGCGATCGTTCCAGCAGATTTTAAGTTTACGCATCCAAAGGTAACTGGAGGTCCAGGGTATCCCTCCAACGGTCCTATGTTTGGCGAAAAGGAGATTGAATTCCTGAGTAGTTTTTCTAACCTCACTCACCTGCACTTGAGTGGAGGCAACCTCTCAAAGGCAAGTCTGAAAAAACTATCGCAGCTTTCTAGCATAGAATATCTTGAATTTAAAAGCGTCGACCTATTTATCGAGGACATCGAGTGCCTCAGTCAGTTTAAAAATTTAAAAGAAGTCAAGCTTGCGATCACCGCCACTGGTAAAGAACTGCAAGAGTTCGACGCTAAGCACTCTCATCTTCAGATACACGTCATGAATGCACTTTCGGACAACCGAGTGCTCGCGGCGCGTTTTGAGCGAGCGACCAATGGTGCGATAGTCATACATAGAAACAACGTTCATCATGACGATCTTAACTTAGAAAAAGTCGCGCTGAAATCAGAGCATCTGGTTTTTTTTAAAGACCCGGTACTTGAAAGATTTTTTGCACAGGTCGCGAGTCTGAGTCTTGGTGAAGTAGACTCATTCAAAACAGTCATGGAAATAATTAATCGTTGCTCAACTTTGTACAGTCTAGATATACATCAGGGCGAATTGACATTGGCAGAACTTCGGCAATTGATCGCAAGGAAACCTGAATACCTTACTATTGTGGAGTCCACGATGACTAGGAACGACGCATTGTCTCTGCTGAAAATCGCCCCCGACTGTCAATTAACTGTATGGGGAATCGCTTCTACAAATGAAGGGGCGCCTCTGATTTACGAATAATAGACGTTTTTCGAATTGGTTCTAAGCGACCAAAAAACATCTGTGGGTTTCCACCCACAGCTATGC
>CAZHCH010000150.1:0-6452 GCA_964530985.1 uncultured Pirellulaceae bacterium
TCGAAAGAAAATCCAATGAGTCTAGAATCTCTTAAAGTTGACCTGACCGGACAAAATGCGATCGTCACCGGTGCCTCTCAAGGGCTCGGCCGACACATGGCAATCGCCTTGGCGGCCGCTGGAGCTCGCGTCGCCTTGGTCGCTCGCAACGAAACCAAGCTACAAGAAACCGCCGCGATGATCGCCGAAGCCGGTGGACAATGCGAAGTCATGGCGGGCGATGTAAGCCAAAAAGACGCGGTCGAAGCGGTCGTCGACAAAGTCGCCGACGAGTGGGGCCAGTTGGATATCATGGTCAACAACGCCGGTATCACTCGCGACACCTTGATGCCAGTCATGTCCGACGAGCAATGGGATGACGTGATCAATATTAACCTTCGCGGAGCGTTTTTGTTCTGCCGAGCCGCTTCGGTCAAGATGATGAAAAAGCGTTCTGGCCGGATCATCAACATCTCTAGCGTTTCGGGTTTGATCGGCAACGCTGGCCAAACCAACTACTCGGCGTCCAAAGCCGGCTTGATCGGCATGACTCGCTCATTGGCCAAAGAACTGGCCAAGCGAAAGGTCACCGTCAACTGCGTTGCCCCTGGTTTTATCGAATCAGAAATGAGCGGAAAGCTTGGCGATGCGATTTTGAACGAAGTCAAAAAGAACATTCCAGCCAAGCGAATTGGCCATCCAGACGACGTTTCGGCGTGCGTGTTGTTTCTGGCCAGCCCCGCAGCTGGCTACGTCACCGGACAGACGTTGACCGTGGATGGCGGAATGACGGCCTAACAATCGCCCATTGCCCTTTAAATTGAGACGATTACTCGATTTGACCGGCTAAAAATCGCTGGTTTAGCGACGAAAAAGACTCGAAAATCGGTGGTGTGGCTTGACCCCCTCTGATCCAATCATCTATTCTTTGGGCCTTGCCTAGACCAACATCAGGGCACCAAAGAACCGATTGGGTCTTACTCAATCTCAATCTACAATCAAGAAGTTTAATTTTTAAAAAGGAGGCCGATATATGTCGTCGGTCGAAGAACAAGTAAAAAACATTGTCTCCGAGCAACTTGGTGTGGAGAAAGAAAAAATCACTCGCGAATCAAACTTCGTCAACGACCTAGGCGCTGACTCGCTAGACACCGTTGAACTGGTGATGGAGCTGGAAGAAGAGTTTGACATCAGCATCCCAGAAGATGCTGCTGAAAAAATTCAGACAGTTGGCGAAGCGATCGACCATATTGAAAAATCAAAGTAGTAACTTGCTTCCCGCAAGTAACATACCGCGTTAGGAGTCAGCCGAATCCCGTCAATGGAATTCGATGAATCCGGATGTTAGGATGCTACAAAACAGTCGTTCGGTCTAAATCAATTTGGTTTGGGCCGGTTCCAGTTGTTTTGAAACGAAGCCATCTTAACCGCAACATGCTTTGTTCACATTCCGCAGGCCAACCTTGGTTGTTCTGCGGTTTTTTTAGGCTTATCGTTTGCCCCAATCATTTACAGAGGGCAACACACCACGCTTCGGCACTGAATCCAAGAATTTTGACAGGCACAAGATGAATCGCGTTGTAATCACAGGCCGGGGTTTAGTTACTTCGCTCAGTTGCGAAGTCGAAGATTGCTGGCAACGAATTTTAGCTGGTGAGAGCGGCGTCCACGAAGTCAAGCTGTTCGATTGCTCGGAAATCAAAGTCAAAATGGGAGCCGACATTTGGGACTGGGACTGCACCGACATCGTTGGGCAAAAAGAAGCCAACAAGATCGATCGTTACAGCCAGTTCGCCATGGTCGCGGCTCATCAAGCGTTTGAATTTTCAAAATTCGATCCGCAACAAAACCCCGAACGACTGCCAAAGTACGGCTGCATCATCGGATCCGGTATCGGTGGGATGACCACGATCTCCGAACAGATGGAGCGTTTGATCAAAAAAGGGCCCAGCCGAGTATCGCCGATGACGATCCCGAAGCTGATGCTCAACGCTGGTGGCGGAAACATCGCCATCAAGTATGGTCTGCAAGGACCGAACTATAGCGTGGCGACTGCTTGTGCCAGCGCAACCAACGCCATGGGCAACGCGTTCAAATTGATTCAATCGACTTTATGTGATTTCGTGGTCACCGGCGGCACCGAAGCAGCACTCAGCCCACTGGCTCAGTCGGCGTTTGCCAACATGCGAGCCCTTTCGCCCGATAAAGAAGATCCCGCCACAGCCAGTCGCCCGTTTGACTCCGATCGCGATGGGTTCGTCTTTGCCGAAGGTGCCGGAATCCTATTTTTTGAAGAACTTGAGCACGCCCAAGAACGCGGTGCTCCCATTTTGGCGGAAGTCATCGGTTTCGGTACCTCATGCGACGCCGGCCATATCACTTCGCCAGACGAACACGGCACCGGTGCCGCAGCTGCCATGCAAGCAGCGCTGGATGACGCCGGTATCGATGCTTCAAAAATTGACTACATCAATGCCCATGGCACCAGCACACCGCTGGGTGACAAAGCAGAAACCAAAGCGATCAAGCGTGTCTTTGGCGATCATGCCTACAACGTCAGTATCAGCAGCACGAAGTCTTCGCTGGGGCATTCACTGGGCGCCAGCGGCGGAATCGAATTGGTGATCACCGCCAAAGCGATGCAAGAGTCGATTATTCCACCAACAATCAATCTAGACACCCCGGATCCAGAATGCGATTTGGACTACACCCCTAACGTGCCAAAGTCACGCGAGATCACGTATGCGATGAGCAATAGTTTTGGCTTTGGCGGACACAATGCTTCGATCGTGATCAAAAAATTCGAAGCGTAGTTCGTAGTATCGCCTTTAGGCGAATTCATTACTACAAACTCGATGCGCGAGCAAGTGCATCCGTTCACTCTTTCAAGCAAATGCACTTGCTTGCGCGGCGAGCTTGTATTTCAGTCGGTCCTCATATTCATCCGTCAGCGTTTATCCGCGGCGCTTTCATAATTGCCTTTGCGTGAGGTTATCACCACCGTCCTACTCTTTTGCCTTCCGCAAATACAATTTCACGTGGCCTTTGTTATCATCCAACTTCGTCCACGCATCACGGCAGCGCACAAATAACTGCCCCTTTTGTTTGGCAACGAACTTCCCACGCGTTCCCAACACAAACGGTTTGCTCAGCTGATAATCGGTCAGCCAAACGCCCACCAAAGCCCCCTGCCCTGCCTCGTCGCCATCGGCGTCCAGCTTGCTTTGTGAACCAATGCTCCACTGACCACGACTTGCGAAATCGTACGCCTGCCCCGGTTCAGCCAGTAACCCCGTCGCCTGCCAACCGGCCTGAGCCCTAATCTTGCAATCGATGCGATCCTCGGCCGTTAATTCTTTGGGCTTTGTCTTCCAATCCCAACTGCACAAATCAACTCGATAGCCATTGTCAAGATTCGCCAAAAACTGACGATGCTCAAACGACATCTGCTCCATTTGCCCGGCAAAGGCCGTCGTTAAAGAATCCGGCTGCCCCGTCATTAAATGGATTCCTAACGTCTTGAATCGCTCCGCGTAGTTAGGATTATTGGCCAGCAAATAACAGATCGCCCACCGCGAAGCATAAGCCTGCCAAGAATCGCCCGTGATCTGGCCAGCGGCGACGATGTCCGTCAGCTTGCTTTCAGAAGCATTTTTCAAATAGCTGATCACGATCGGGTCGATGTTTACAGCTCGAACATCCGGCTGCCAATACTGCCCCATCTCTGCCATGCCTTCGGAGTACCAGACCGGACCAAGCCCGCCAAAAGTTTCAGCACAAAAGGCGTGTACTGCTTCATGCTGAGCAATCGCGTGGTCATCGCAAGCGTAAACCACGGCCTTGGTCTGACCACTCAACCGCTGGCTAACGGTCAGCCCCGAACCCTCACGGATTTGCTTGACCCCAGCTGGATCCAACTCGGTTGACCAAGCCGCAAGGTCTCGCACGATGTAACACTCGATCGGCCGGCGAGGCTGCTGCTGGAAGTAGTCGCTGACCAACTTATACATGGTCTCTAGTTTGGCCAGCAAGATCTTCGCACTGCGATCCGACACGTCCGTTTGCAAAACAAAATGAGCCGACCGAACCTCGCGAGGTTTAGACGGTTCATTCGATAAATGGCGGAATTTATTTTCTAGCTTGCCATGAAACGACTTGGTCAATGAATCTCGTTTCCCCGCAGCGACCACTCGCAGACGCTGGACCACTTTTTCACCGCTTGCGAATACAAGAGCCTGTCCGGTTCGAACCGAGTCGCCAGGAACGGCGCGGTCTAACGAGCGATCTTTTAGGATGAGCTTTGCGTCGGTGGTGAATTCAAATTTGATTCGACCTTGCTGAGCCCACTGACCCGGTTGAACTCGTAAGTGGAGTTTGTTCGAAGCAAAGCTTAACACTCGGCCGACCACTTCAACTCGTGCTGGAATCGTACGGTCAGCCGGTCGTTCTAGAAATTCGACCTTCATTCGGTCGGCCGGTTGTTTTTTTGTTGGACCGACGGAATTAATGTCGGCATCCACTCGCTGGCTGACCAGATCCGATTCATTGACCAAGTAGGCGCCTTGAACACGCCCTTCATACTTACCATCGACGGTGCACAACGCCTGAAATCGGACCACCATCCCTCGCTCGATCAACTCCATCGGCACCGCACCGGTGACTTGGATATCGGCTGGGATATTGAAGGCTTTACCGTCTACGGAAACGGCCCTCGCAGACGGGCCTTGGAAGATAAAACGCTCGACCTGGCCATCATCGCCGCGAACGGAAATTTCGCTGGAATTTAGTTCGGTGATTACTCCGGAAAACACTTTCGAAGTCGTCGGCAGATCCGCCGACGACTGTGCCATCCCTATCATCGGCAAACAGATCAGCGTTAGCAGACAGGTTACCATCAGCTGGCTGACAATAAAAACCATCCGCACACGCGACCTCTGAACGACCACCGAGACGGGTGATCGATGGCGAGGCGATTGCTGGATTGTGGTTTCCGTCGGCATATTGTTTGAGTCGTTTCAGTTTGAAAAATTAAAGGCTTAACCGCCAATGAAGGCAATAAACGCGAATTTCAATACGAACAACAGGTAATGTGACACGGTGTGTCGCATCCCCCAATAACATTCGCGTCTATTCGTGTTCATTCGCGGTTTAAAACAACTGCGAAGCTCGTATCCGAAGGTTATTTTGATTGCCCCGCCATACCAGCATCAGACCTTCGAAATCAGCTTAGACTTTATTTCGACATGAACCTGACCGGCTCTTGAGGGTCTAATCGAGTTCCTTGCTTTGACTGGGGACATTGATGAATCCACGAACATGCACATGTCCGAACGCCTGGCAACAGGGCCATCGAATCGCGAATCACAGTCTATCCCTCAAAACCGTTCCAGCAGGGTAAAAATTACAACGAAGAGGTTTAGAAAAATTGGGATCGAAAGCAAATATACGTCTTTTCAGGGCGGGTCGAATGACGATATAATCCTCGCCTGCTGACCACGGGGGTGTGGCGGAACTGGCAGACGCGCTAGATTTAGGATCTAGTGTCCTTACGGACGTGCAGGTTCAATTCCTGTCACCCCCACTTAAACCGGCCTGAGTCATTTCAGGTCGGTTTTTTTATGCTAAAAGTAAGGTCGAAACACCTAAGTTTACCTGCCGAGCGTTCGGCAGAGCGCCCCGTTTAAGGTTGAGCAAAAATGGTACTTACCGGATTTGCCCCAAAACGGGAGTTTCTATCATGCGTGGCCCCCCTCTAAGTCCCTGCCCAAATATCGCAAGTACAAGGCGATCCTTCGATTTCAGCCAGACTCTTCTAGACCAAAGGCCTGACTTGTTTGGTTGACAAGCGACGGACCTGAATCATTTCACAATTTGGTCACCAAGTTGGTCCAGAATTTCATGCGAGCCCGATGGTTTGATTTTTTTCCGCTCATGAGCGTGGGCATGAATGTATCCAGGCCGCATGGAAAGCTTACGTCCGTGACGATTCCATTGGACACGGTCATGACGATACGCCCCGGCACCCGATCTGCCGTCATGACTTTCGGCTCGTTTTCACGAAAAACCCATATTTTAGAGTATTACTGCTTTGCCAATTGCCTAGCCTCAGTCTCGGAGAGTCCGATGAATTTCTGCAACTGCGAAGGCTGCTGGGGCTATTTTTTTGACATGTGATGATGACTGTAACTGGATGAATCCAAACCTTGTTGCCGTTCATCATTTTCCAACAGTTAAATCTAAATGAGGCTTTCTTGAAACTGTTGAAGTGGGACGTACGGGGCGACGTGGAAACCGTAGGACAAGCTGTGCGAACTCGAAATACGAGCCTGCATCTGCTAACTTATCTTTGTAGAAGCTGGGGTTAGTAAGGATTATTTGATATGTTGCGCTTAGCAACACGTCCAGCCGTTATGTTGCAGAAATTGAAAAAGTGCAACACGTTTTATTGACTTGTTGCATTAGGCGACATATGC
>CAZHCH010000151.1:0-6389 GCA_964530985.1 uncultured Pirellulaceae bacterium
GGAGAAGGGAGCGGTGGTTTTAGCAAAGGCCGTTACCTTATCAGCGGCCGAACATTACACTGTGGGTCGACGGCCGAGCCACCCAGAATCCTTCTTTCCAAACGGTAACCAACTCATGATGTCGCTCGATTGGACCTGCCAACAACTATCGGCAGGGATTTTCAACCACACACTACTGGCCGATGCCCAGTTTTCTCCGGCGATCCTGTGGACGCTGTTGGGTTTGTGGGTCGTTGCTCTGGTTCTTTTTCGAATTCAATCGGCCACCTTATTTGCGGTGGGTTTGATCTTAACGTTGGCGGTCGTCCACCATGACTTTTGGAACTGGGAAGTGACCGAACGTTCCATCGGCGGACTGCCACAAGGGTTTGTGTTTCAGGTGGGTGTGTCGATCGCCGCCGCGTTTCTATGGTGGATCATTACTCTGATCGCTTGGCCCAAAGACGAACGGGCAGATAACAACGAAATCAATCAAGCCAAATCGCAAACGAACGAAGCTACCGACACGGGAGCTCAAGCCTAATGAACGACGGACAAACCAAACTTGTGATCCTGGCTGGCTATCTATTACTGCTGGTGCTGCTTGGCGTCGCTGCAAACAAACTACTGCGTGGGACCAAGAAAGATTACTTACTGGCCAGTCATACGATCGGGCCGGTCCTATTGTTGTTGTCGATGTTCGGCACCACGATGACTGCCTTCGCAATCGTGGGTTCCTCAAGCAAAGCCTTCCAACTGGGCACAGGCGTCTATGGCATGCTGGCTTCGGGCGGCGGCATCGTTCACTCGTTGTGTTTTTACTTGGTCGGTTTGAAGCTATACCGCTACGGGCGCAAGTATGGTTATTCGACGCAGATCGAATTTTTTCGCGACCGTTTCGAATGCGGACCGATCGGCTTATTGATGTTTCCGATTTTGGTTGGCTTGATCATTCCCTATCTAATGATCGGAGTGATCGGTGGTGGTCTGGTAATTTCAAGCGCCACCGTGGGAGCGTTTCCCGGTTGGGGCGCGGACGGATCGGTACCGACATGGCTGGGAGCATTGACGATTTGTTTGGTGGTGCTGAGCTACGTGTTTTTAGGTGGGATGCGCGGGACGACTTGGGCCAATGCGTTTCAAACGATCGTGTTCATGGCGTTGGGCGGGTTTGCGTTTTACATGCTGTCAGAAAAACTAGGCGGCCAAGCAACGTTCTGGGAAAACTTCACCCATCTGAATTCGCAGATCCCCGACGATGCGGCTAGCCGAGCCAAAGTTCCGCAATCGATTTTCTTTAGCTTCATGTTCATTCCACTGTCAGTCGCGATGTTCCCGCACTTGTTCCAACATTGGCTTACCGCGAAGAGCTCCAACACATTCAAGCTGCCGGTCGTGATGCATCCGATTTTCATCATGATCGTGTGGGTGCCGTGCGTGTTGATTGGCTGTTGGGCGATGAACGAGTTCACGATCGGTGAAGCGGTCGCTGGCAAGGTTGCTCTGAAATCATCCAACCATGTGATGCCTGCGATGGTCAATCGTTTCATCGGTCCGGTAACCGGCGGGTTTTTATCGGCCGGGATTTTGGCGGCGATCATGTCTTCGCTGGATAGCCAATTTTTATGTATCGGTTCAATGTTCACCAACGATTTGGTCGGCAGTTTGCGAAAAGAAAAGCTGAGCGACCGCAGTGAGGTTTGGCTGGCACGCGGATTCATCATCGCGATCGTGGCGGTAACTTACGGTTTGTGTTTTGCGACTGGCTTTGGAGCCAGCGTGTTTGCAATGGCGATCTGGTGCTTTAGTGGCTTTGCAGGTATGTTCCCGATCGTTGTTGCGGCGTTGTATTGGAAACGCTTGACAGCCGCCGGAGTGGTTTCAGGTTTGTTGACCACCATCGGAAGCTGGTTGTATTTTTTCCACGAAGCGGATTGGGGAGCAAACGACAAGTTTTCAATTCCCGTTGCAGGCATGCCAATGATGCCGGTGGTTGTGATTTTTGTTTGCTCGGCGCTAGCCATGACGGTAACGACATTGGTGACTTGCCCACCCAGCAAAAGAACGTTGGACAAATTTTTTGAGTGAGCCGATTTAGCTGTTAGGCGTCGCTCAGGTTGGCGGCATTTCTTGTTTTTATTTTTTGCTTTTCGTTTCACCACTGCACCCCATGTCCTCACGACGCCGAAAAAAATTCACTAGCGCCGATTCAGAAAAACACTTTGTGGATATGGCTTGCTGGCTGGCGATGGAGTCGCAGGCCGAAGTCAAACGGATGGAAGAACGTCGCCGGAAACGCAACGAAGCCGACGCTGAAAAATCTGGTGAAACGATTTTGGACTTGGCGGTCACCGATCATGTGATCGGACTGGGCGGTCACAAACTGGTAACCTTCCAACGCCGCAAACAGAATCTACCGATGCCTTGGCATCGCCTGCGTGTCGGTTCGCCGGTGGTGGTTTCAGCGTTCCCGCTCAAGGGACCGTCTGAATCGGGGGTTGTCAGTGCCAAGCGAAAAGACAGTTTGCAAATCGCGATGAATCGCTGGCCCGAATCAGAGGCATTTCGAATTGACTTGGCCGCCGACGAGGTGACTCGGCAACGACAGCTACGAGCGATCACGAATACCAAAGACGCTAAGGGCCGACTCGGCAAACTCCGTGACATTTTGATGGGCGAAGTTGAGCCCGTTTTTTCCAATGCCGATTTCGATCTGGACTTCCGGACCCGTCTGAATGACGCTCAACAACGCGCGGTTGAATTTGCGTTATCGGCAGAAGACATCGCGGTTATCCATGGACCACCGGGAACCGGCAAGACGACGACGGTGGTGGAGTTGATCGTCCAGGCAGTCGAGCATGGGGACAACGTGTTTGCTTGTGCGCCCAGTAACACGGCGGTTGACAACTTGCTGAAAAAACTGGTCGACATGGGGCAGCGAGTTGTACGGTTGGGGCATCCAGCGCGAGTCTCGGAAAAGCTGCGAAGTTACAGTTTGGACGGGATGGTTGAAAACGACGAAAACTCGGTCATCGCCCGAGAGATGCGACACGAAGCGGAACAGCTTTTCCGCAAGGCCGAACGTTGGACGCGAGCCAAACCGGGCAAGGACCATCGGCGCGAGCTCAAGCAAGAAGCCAAACAGCTTCTATACGGCGCAAAGTTGCTCGAACGACAAGCCATCGAAGCGGTGCTCGACCAAGCCGATGTGATTTGCGCAACGACCACGTTCAATGAAGACCTGATTGGTGATCGCCAATTTGATACGGCGGTGATCGATGAAGCGTGTCAGAGTACCGAGCCCGGTTGTTGGGTGCCGTTGCGATTTTGCCATCGCGTGATTTTGGCCGGCGACCACATGCAGCTGCCTCCCACGGTGCTGTCCAAAGAAGCGGCAGACCAAGGGTTTGCCAAGAGCATGATGGAACGACAAATCGAACTCTGGGGGGATCAAATTACTCGGCGGTTGGATGTTCAGTATCGCATGAACCGAGCGATCATGGATTTTTCGTCCGAGCAGTTTTACGATGGTGAATTGGTTGCCGACGATTCGGTGAAAGAACACATGCTGGCCGATTTGCCTGACGTGCGCGACGATTACTTTACTCAGCAAATCGTCACGTTTATTGATTCCGCCGGGGCGAACTGGGACGAAGAACTCGAACCGGAGGGCTTGAGTAAACGTAATCCTCAGGAAGCAAGGCTCGTATTGCACCAAGTTGAACAGTTGCATGAAGCCGGTGTAGATTATGGAGACATTGCCGTGATCGCTCCTTATGCGGCGCAAGTTCGCTTATTGCGAGACCTGTTCGAAGGGCAGGGGCTGGAGATCGATACCGTTGACGGATTTCAGGGCCGCGAAAAAGAAGTCGTCGTGATCTCATTGGTACGCAGCAATGCGATCAACGAAATTGGCTTTTTGTCGGACCGACGACGGATGAATGTTGCGCTCACACGATCTCGCCGCAAACTGGTCGTCATTGGCGATAGTGCGACGTTGGGAGTGGATGATTTTTATCGTCAGTTTTTTGACTACGTTGAATCCCACGGATCGTACCAAACCGTCTGGGAATTTGATTTAGGTTAAGTTTTGTTTCGAAGGATGTTTTGTAAACGTCTAAGCTGGAAAGTATCAACCGATGATCATAACTAACAAAATTTGGCGATACGCGGTGCCTTCATTGATGGCTGTGTGTTGGCTTGTTTGCTTTGGCAGTGCGAGCTTTGCGGACGATGTTTTATTCGTCAAGAAAAAAACGTCTGACAATACGTTCCGTCGCAAAGGCATCATTGAAGATTGGTTGGGTTACTCGGTTACCATTTCGTCCAATGGATCACTTAAAGAAATTGACAGTACGCTGATCGTCGAACTACAAACGATCTGGCCAGCGGCTTACGAAAGCGGCAATCGTTTGGCCGCGACCGGCAAAACTAAACAAGCCATTCAGAAATACCGCGAGGCGCTGGCCGAAGAAAAACGCCCTTGGGCTCAGCGAATCATTCGATCGAAACTGGTTACCGCTTACCAACTGATTGGAAATTCAACTGCGGCGATCAATGAGTTCCGAACGATACTCGCCCAAGACCCTAACACTCGATTCATGAACCGAATGCCGTTGCCGTGGAACAATCGAGTGCAACCGGTTACCGAAGCCAGCGACTGGCTCAATAGTGATCAAGCTGCGGTCCAGTTGTTGGGGGCAGGTTGGAGTTTGATTTCACGGCAAAAGGAACAAGCTGCGGCAGCTTTGGATCAACTTGCGGGAGATTTAGACCCGCGCATTCGTGATCTCGCGACGGCTCAACTGTGGCGTCTACAAACTCAGCTAAACCCCAGAGAGGTCAAGCAATTGCAAGGAATTGTCGACGGGATGGAACCTGAAAATCGAGCTGGTGCGTTACTGATTCTTGCCAATGCCGAGCAAAAACAAGGGAACTTGGACGCGGCGTTGTTAAACTGGATGAAAGTCGTCACGCTTCACGAAGACCAGTCGTTGCTGGTGGCGGCGAGCCTGTCCCAGACTGCCTCAGCGTTAAGATCGCGCGATCCGAACTTGACGAAGCAGAAGATCTACCCCAAACCAGATCAGTTTACTGCCGAACTGCGTAATCGTTTTCCGGAATCCACTTGGGCTCAACAGGCGATGTTCGACACGGGGAAAAATTGATAAACTGATTGGATCGAGTTACGAGTTGGTCCAACGAGCGAGCTTTGTTGGATCATTGTTTGATAGGAAATCACTATGAATTTTTCCGGCACGTTTAGCCGATTGCTTTTTGCGTGGCTAACAGTCTGCCTGTACAGTTGCTCCGCAATGGCCCAAGAGGTGGCGGAAGCACCTGCTGCCAGCGAGCCGGCTGCCAAAAGCACGTTTGATATCATCTTTTCGGGCGGCATTTTCGGCGTCTCGATGATCGTCCTGTTGTTTTTGCTTTCGCTAACGGCTGCGTATCTGGTGTGCGATCACTTGATCAGCATTCGCCGCAATGACTTGATGCCGCCGGGACTATCCGATGATGTTCGCAAACACTTGCTTGCGGGCGACATCGCAACAGCCAAACAACAGTGTAACGACAATCCGAGTTTGTTGTCGTTTGTGTTGATGCATGGAATTTCCGAACTTGAATTTGGTTGGAGTTCAGTCGAGAAAGCAATCGAAGACGCGTTGGCGGAGCAATCGGCGCGGTTGTTCCGGAAAATAGAATACCTGTCGGTGATCGGCAACATTGCTCCAATGGTCGGGCTATTGGGGACCGTGTTCGGAATGATTGTGGCCTTCCAAAGTGTCGCGGCGACTCAAGGCACTGCCAGTGCACCTCAGCTGGCCGAGGGTATTTACCAAGCGTTGGTCACGACGGTCGGCGGGTTGATCGTAGCGATTCCTTCGATCGGGGCGTTTGCAATTTTTCGCAACCGTATCGACCAGTTCGTCGCCGAAGCCGCGTACTTGTCACAGCATGTCTTTTCCCCATTGCGACGACGAGCAAAAAAGTAAACCAGCAGGCTATTCTGCAAAGTCGCTCGGCTGGAAGAGCAGGTCAATTTAAGGAACACTAATTGGCACTAATCTTGACACTCCTCCGTGAACGCCACCGGATTGAATCGTCGAAGTCGATTTCAATACGGTAAATACGGACTAGAAGAACCGCAAATACACGCCAATGGACGCGAATGAAAACCAGAATTTGTATTCACGTTTATTAGCGTCCATTTGCGGTTAGAAAATTCAGTAATCAAAGATTCGGGATAGCTTGATGATAAAAATTGGTGGCGTTCAGCGAGAAGTCTCCAGATTAGTGTTCGTAAAAAATATTCAGGAGTCCACGAAAATCTGTCACAGCTGCTGGCGGAAGAAGCATTTGATCGCGGTAGGAACGGCTGTTTCCAGCCGCCCCCCGCACAGATCCGT
>CAZHCH010000152.1:0-6385 GCA_964530985.1 uncultured Pirellulaceae bacterium
CGTGGCTGTTCTGGGCAACGTTTGGTGTGATGTTGATCGCGATTCCGTCGTACTCATATTTGGTTGGCACGATTCATCGACGGCGGCTGGTGCCCAGTATCTATCTGTTCTTTATTTCCAATCTGGTCGCGTTTTGGTTGGCGATGCGGTGGTTAAGTGATTCGTCGCAGGTCTGGGTGGCCCGCGCGTTCTTCATTTGGATTAGTTTTTACGGATTGTTTATTGTTTCGTTTTTTTGGAGCATTATTGGCGACATGCTCACGTCTGGCCAAGGACGAAAGTACTTTGGGATTATGGCCGGGGGTGGAACGATCGGCGGATTGCTTGGTTCGCAAGTTGCAGCAAGGTTGGTTTCGCAAATTGGTGTCGCGAATCTTTTGCTGTTTCCGATTGTACTTTTGTCGATCGCTTTGGTGATTTACTGGTTGCTGGAAAGTGCAGCGGCAAAGCATGTTGAAAAAGCAGGCAAGGAATCGACCAGCGGCAAGGCGACCGGTGGCAATCCATTCTCTGGGTTCACGGCGGTTTTTCGGTCTCGTTATCTAGCTGCTATTTGCTTGTACGGAATCTTTTTGGCGACCTGTGGAACGACCGTTTACTTTCAGCAGTCAGAAATCGTTAACGCTGCCTATGCTCCTGCGGGAGTGGAAGCCGACTGGACGGATGCACAAAAAGATGTCGCTAAAGAAGATCGTACGAAGTACTTTGCCAACATTAATTTTTGGGTGTCGATTGTGACACTCGTTTTTCAATTCGTTCTTGTTGGCATCGTAATGAAATATGCTGGCCTGGGCTGGGCGTTGGCTGCGCTTCCGATCGCTTACGTTATTGGCATAACGTCGCTGGCGTTTGCTCCAACGATCGGCGTATTGGCCATTGTTTCGGTGCTAGGTCGCTCCGCCGAATACGGTATTTGTAATCCTGCGCGCGAGGTGCTGTTTACTTCTGTAAATCGAGAAGAACGGTACAAAGCCAAGAGTTTTATTGATACGGTTGTTCGTCGTGGTGGAGACACAATGGTAGGTTCGGTGTACCGAGGGATGCGAGGCCCATTAGGCTTCGCCATGACGACGCTCTCATGGATCATGATCCCAGTAGCTTTGGTTTGGGTTGGGTTAGCCTTTTTCATTGGTAGTGAGAACCGGCGGATTGACAAGTCTTTGAAGAAGTAAAAGTCCTGGACGCTTGGCTTGTTTTAGTTGTGTTTCCCGCCCTGCGACTCATGTCATATCCATTCTAAATTTTACCTGTGGAGACTCACTAGCGCTGGTCGGACAGGGCTTCTAGTAAGACACGATTTAGCCAGTCGTTTGAAAAACGTGATTGTGGGTCGAGCTTTTGTACGACTTGGCGAAAGGCTTTCAATTGTGGATAGAGTTGCTCGTTGGCATTGCGATCCAGAGGGTTGTACTTGCCCCAGTGGCAGCGGGCGCCGAAACGAGTCCGCATCGATGATGCTAAGAATTCTGCAAATGCGAAAAATCCAGATCGTCGGTCAGGCCGCTCGTAGCTAATGAAGCTGATCGCGTACCAATCTTCATGCGTATCTTTGTCGGTTGCTGATTCTGCCAGCGGATCGGCTGAGGTGAATGGGCTGGACATTGAAATTAATGTGTCATCGGTAAGGACCCGTCGTACGCAAATTGGATAGTGATGGCAGTAGCAGCCGTGGTGTGCGTTGGGAATCGCTTCGCCTAGATCGCTGGTAGTTTTCTGGCCGCCGTAAACGCAGATTGCTTCTTTGGCGTGTTCAAGGGCTGCTTTTAAATGAGATCGAGTAACAAACAGCTCGATTTCGATATGGCGAAACAGTTCGTGTTCCATCGTCAACAAGGCATGCGAATCGTCAGTAACGTACCAATTACGTGCCACGATCAACGGCAAAACGAACCGGAAGAATCCTCGAACTGCGGCGCTGAATCGTAGGATCCTAACAAATAGGAAAACAATCAGATGCAGCCCCCAGTCGATTCCCCAATGCCAATAAGCGTTATAAAGACTGGCTGTCCGGCTACGAGGCTGTTCTACTTCGACTCGGTGCTGGCCCAGCAAATGCCAGCCCCACGGTATCAAGAAGAATTGCTGTAGTGGAAATTGTTTTTCTGATTCCAGTATGCTCTCGATTGATTTGTGACGCTGGGAATGTTCTTGGACTTGGTATACGGCGCGGGTTTCTAGTTCCAATTCGATAATGATCCCCAAGAGTCCTAGTGAACAGCGAGCCGCACGCAAGTCATCACCAGAATCGATTTCGGAAATGATGGGTTCGTCCGTCTTTGGATCAAAATGTGCGACGCGAACTTTCCGGACGTAATGAGAAAGGCTGTGTTTGCCCGATCCGTGGGTTCCAGTAGCGGTCGCTCCAGCGACCGTTTGTTCGTCAATCAGGCCAAGCGAAGGAAGTGTCAGACCGTTAGCCTTTAATGCTTGAACTAGGTGCTTGATTCGGCAGCCGGCGCCGACGGTAACTGATTGACATTCTGCATTGATTCGTACTTGATCAAAGTTTTCGGCGCTGATTAACAGTCCGTCGGTGACAATCGCGTCGCTCCAAGCGTGACGACTGGCGACGACTCGAATCGATTCGTCGCGGTGCTTGTCTAGGAGTTGCAGCAGTTCTTCTTCGTTTTTCGGTTCGGCAATCGTTGCGGGGGTAAACGATACGTTGTTGCCAAAATTGTGAACCTGCTTGCTAGTCATGTCTATTTAATCCAGAGTCGCCTGCCGGTTACTTTCGCGAGCTAAATGGCGCAACCGGCCAAAGGCTAACAGACATACGAAACGCATTTTGGTTTAAAGCTGTTTGTGTTATGCCGCGTGTTCGACAGTTCGACGCTCTTCATCCAATAAACCTTCATACAGATGCTCGCGTGTCGGCGGCATTCCAGAGTGGCCACGCTCAGTTCGATTGGAAACGACGGTTTGGAAAATTCGAGCCGTACCGTCGGCTAGTGCCATGGTTACACCTGCCAAGTAGAGCAACCACATGCGGTATTTTTCTTCGCCCACCAAATCAATCGCTTCCTCTCGATTGGCTTCGAGTCGTTTGGCCCAGTGTTCACAGGTGAGGCCGTAGTGGTCGCGCCACCCTTCGACGTCATGAACTTCGAAACCGCCGGCTTCCAGTTCATCTAGGACGTGGCCTTGGTGGTCTAGTTCTCCGCCTGGGAAGATGTATTTGCTGAGCAATCGTCGTTCGGAAGACTGCTTGCGGAACTTCTTTTTGGTCTCTTTGGCGGGCCGGGTGATTGCATGGTTCAGGAACAATCCATCGGGTTCTAGTAATGATCGGACTTTTGCGACGTAGCCGCGAAAGTTATCGATGCCGACGTGTTCGGCCATGCCGATGGATGAGATTTTATCGAACTTCTGATCGACGTCGTTGTAGTCACAAAAGGCTACGGTCACTTGGCCTTCCAAACCGCGGTCACGAATTCGTTGTTGGGTCAATTCAACTTGAGCCTCGGACAATGTGACGCCGTGGGCTTGGACGCCGTAGTGCGTTGCCGCATAACAAATCAAGGCTCCCCAGCCACAGCCGATGTCCAGCATGCGATCGCCGGGCTTGAGTTGCAGTTTTCGGCAGATCATTTCCATTTTGTTTAGTTGGGCTTGTTCGAGCGTTTCGCTCCAGTCGCGGAAGTAGCCGCAGGTGTAGACCATTTCGTCGTCTAGAAACAAACGATAAAATTCGTTGCTAAGATCGTAGTGGAATTGAATGAAATCTTTGTTGTCAGATTTGACACGATTTTTGCCAGTGTCTTCCCCCTTGAATCGAACGGATGTCGTCGCGTCTAGTTCACGAGCGAGGCCGAATCTGAATGCTAGTTTTAGCAACAGGGACTTAGAGATTGATTTTGAACGCCGCCGTGATCCTTTGACTCTCATTTTTCGCATGAAAGTGACCATGTCGGCGCCATGGAAGTCGATGTGCTTCCGAACGTAGTGGCACAACAAATTTTCAGCAGTCGGGCGACGAATCAAGGATCCGATCACGCCAGGACCCGAGAGTGAAAGTTCCAAGCCAGGAATTGGGTCGGTGCCCAACGGTACCACTGATCCGTCCCAGAGTCGAATTGAAACCTTGCTATCTAATTTGTGAGCTAGTGCTTCAACGAATTGCTTAGCTAATTGAAGTTGTTTTGCGTCTCGTGATGCTTTGCTGAACACGACCAGTTTCTCCGTAAACAAGGGCCTTGGGTAGCCAATGGTTTAACGGATATGAGAATTTGTCACAACGCAAATATTCGAGCTGGTGGTTCCCTGTGTCGTTGCTCATCTCAAGGGATTCAGGCTGGCTGACTGTGGTGCGTTTTCGGTTCAGCGAGTTAGTTAACTAGTGGCCTCGTCAAAGCTGAGTTGACTAGTTTATGGGACTGGCTTTAGCCCGCTTAAAGGCGGTGCTGCGAACGACCCTCCTCCGGCGCTGCGGTGCTAGCACTTTAGCTGAGAAGACGGAATTGGTTTGCACGTAATGAATCGCACGACCATCACAGAGTTTGAATGCTAGACTATGTGGCGGTCATTGGTTTTAGTCGGCGTAGTGGAACACGACGGGGGTTTCGATGCTTGGGTCGAGGCTGCGGTGGACGGGGCAGTGTTGGACGATTTCTTCGAGAGCCGAGCGATGCTTGTCGTTAATGCCACTTGGGAAGTTGATTACCATCGGCAGTTTGGCGATTTTGCGAGGCGCTTCGGCGGACATGTGTTTTTCAATTTTGATGTTGAGGCCAGTCAGGTCTAGGTCTTCGTGGCGATCGGCGTAAATGCCCATGATCGTTGAAATGCAACTGGCCAGTGCGGTGGCGAGCAAGTCGGTTGGTGAAAACGATTCGCCTTTGCCTTGGTTGTCGACTGGAGCGTCGGTCACTAGTTCACCCCCACTTGGGTGATGGGTGGCTTGGCAGCGCAAGTCGCCTTGGTATTCAATGTTTATTTCGACCATTGGTGTGTTGTTTTTTGAGTGGAGTGAATGTTGAGTGGGGACTTGAGCAGGCTGACGTTGTTAGCCACCAATTGATATCATTCTAGTCTACTCGTTTTTGTGGTTGTTCGGCTAGTGTTTGGGCGACATTGCCGTTAGTGAGTTTTCGCCTGAAAATCTAATTCGCAATTGGGTTTGTATCTGACACCGACGGCAGGATTTGGCTAGAATTTACTGCTTTCCGTTGTAACTTAAACCCATACGCTCAATCGATGACAACTCGCGTTCTGCTGACTACTACTTCCTATCAAGACACTCCGGGCTCGCATCAAGATTTGTTGGAGTCGCAAGGCTGGGAGGTCGTTCGCGAGCGAGGCCCATTGACCGAAGCTCAGATGCTCGAATTGGCTGGCGATTTCGATGGCTTCCTTTGTGGTGATGATGCGATTACTGCTGCAGTGATTGACAAATCGTTGCCTCGTCTAAAATGGATTTCGAAGTACGGTATCGGGATCGACAAAATAGACAAAGACTATGTGACTTCGAAGGGCTTGCCGATTGGTTTTTGTCCTGGCGTGAATCATACGACCGTCGCTGAGCACACCTTCGGTTTGTTGTTGGGCCTGACAAAGAAAGTGTTTGAAGTCGGCACTGCGACTCGGAGCGGGAACTGGAAGCGAATCACCGGCAACGAGATCATGGGCAAGCGCATGGGCATCGTTGGGATGGGCCGGATCGGTAAGGCCGTGATCGAACGAGCAAATGCGTTTGGTGTCGAAGTTTGTGCCTATGATGTTTACTGGGATGAAGCTTTCGCTGCCAAAAATAAAGTTACGCGTTGCGAATCGATGGAAGATTTGTTGTCGACGTGCGATATCGTTTCGCTGCACTGCTTTTTGGATGACAGCACGAACAATCTGATTAACGCAGCGTCGATCGCCAAAATGAAAGACGGCGTGATTATCTTGAATTGTGCGCGTGGCGAGATCGTTAATCCGGCGGACGTTGCAGCGGCGTTGAATGACGGGAAGGTCGGCGGCTACGGTGCGGACGTGTTGGACGTCGAACCGCCGCCAGAAGACCACCCGTTGTTTTCGACACCCAACACGTTGATTACTTCGCACATTGGTTCTCGCACTTATGAGTCGGTGGTACGGCAGGCGACGATGGCAACCAAAAATGCGATCGCGTTCTGTGCAGGCGAACCGCCATTGGCTCAAGCGAATAAGCTGCCGGGTGCTGAACCTGCAGCGCCGAAGAAGCCTGCAGGCGAGGCGATGTACGTGGTGGATGTGGATAAACACAATCAGTTGGTCACCGCTGCCTATCTACATCGCGGTTACAATGAAACCGAAGCGGTTGCGGCGACTAAGTTTTGCCAGATGGCTTCGCATTACGGAATCCGCACGCATAACGCGTTGAAAGCGTTGCACTTGGATCACTTGTTTGGCAGTGCGATTG
>CAZHCH010000153.1:0-6258 GCA_964530985.1 uncultured Pirellulaceae bacterium
TATCGCTTGGCTTTTCCCTGATAATCTAGGTCTCCAAAGAGTTGCTGGCTGCGAAGTCGATACAGTCCGCCAGATATATTCCTCATCGAATCCTGAAGCTGCTGATAAGGCTGGAACTGCGAGTCGTAAACACCCTTGTTGGACCCTTCATCGTCTACGAAACGAAACCAATGAAATCCAATGCAGTTTGGTGTGCCTAACATTTGCATCGCGAAATTTTCAAAGTGCTGCACTCGCTCTTTCTGAGTGGGCACGACCCAGCCAGCGCCGTTTTCATTTTCTAAACCACTGTTGGCGGCTTTGGAATAGAACTCGGTGATCAAGAACGGCTTCTTTCCTTTTTCTCGCCACATGGCCCGTACCTTTTGTGGCGGCACCCAGTCGCGATAAAAGTTAATGCTAATCACATCGCTGTATTTCCCAACGGACTCAATAATGTACGGGTTGTACTTTGCTGATGCGTGAAGCCTCTCTCCAAGAATTAAATGATTCGGATCGTTTTTCCTCAGGGCGCTAGTAACGACCTGATAGTAGCGATCAACCAGAAAGCCCATGTATTGAAGTTCGTCTTCTTCAGTAATGTCAGTCAACTTGTGGCTGCGCCCATGTTTTTTCTGCAGCCATGTTTTCGCCGCAATATGAATTGCATTGTTTTTTGGGAGTCGCAAACTCTCCTTCAACTGGATCGTTTTGTGGAACGGAATTTCGTTATCGGTGAAATGCCCTATCACCCAAGGATTATTTTTATATGCAGATGCTTTTCTGGCCTGTTTTTCGACGAAGGGTTGAAATCTTGGATCAAACACAGGTAGCAAATCTCTTTCAAGGTAGTTTCGTTTGACTTCAGGAGTAATATTTTTAAACTCAAGTACGAAATTCCAGCGAGGTGTGAAGGGAATATTCTGAATCGACTCATCTGACCATGATCCCATGTGATTGAAGCCGATTGCCTTGATGTCATGCGGGAGTTGCAGCTTTGGTGTTTCTCTTACCGAATTCAAACCAAACCCGAAGAATGCATAGCCTTCTGGATCAACCATCATCCAGTAGTCATCAACTTTTACCGTTTGAAAAAAGCCTGTCGACTTCGTTCGCCATTTTTTCCACCCGCCGAACTTACCCAACGGCTCGCGGTCAGGTATTTTGCCGGGACTAATGCCTGCGAACTTTCCACGTTCGGTATCCGAATAATGGATGGAAGTTCGAATCGCGTCCTTGTCTCCTTTGAACTCCAGCATCAATCGCGGGCGTTCTTCCACGACGCTACTTTCATCAGAGGCAATTTCAACCGTCTTTTTAGAGACTTCCACAGCAGATAGCACAAAGGTCAGCAACTTGACGTTCGCTTTCTGCGCTTTCCTGACTGTATCGGTGACATCGACCAACAACCTGCCGCCGCCCATCGCCGGAACCTCCGTGACAAGTTTCACTTTTGCCAACCTTCGGTCCCAGTTAATGCGTGACTCTCGCCAGCCCAACTGACTCACACCTATTAAAATTCCAGTCTTGGTGGGCTTGGTGAGCACACAGTCGAGTACAGCCGACTCAACTGCTGCTTCTGATTTCGAGAGATCGAATTGAAGATAGCAAAGCCGGTCCCGTTTGCCTGTTTTGCTCTTTTTGATTTCTAAAATTTTCAGTTCACCAAAATTAGATTTTTTTTCTCGACCATTGATGTGAGCTGCCTGGGTTGCCGGCAAAGTAAAACCGGATTGAGCAAATACGACCGCCGGGAGAGCCTGCCAGATTAATGCGACCGCAATCGCAAGTACGGGAAATTTCATTTTCAAAAACTCTTCAGTCTCGACTCATGTAACGGAAAGGCTGAGTGGCACTCAGCACCTGCCTGAACCGCCCAATCAGAGGGCATTGGAAGTCTAGGCCATTTAAACACATCTTAGTGGATTACGAATTGAAAAAAACGGGGCAGCAGCAGACGATGACATTAACCAGGCCTAACGACTTCAGCTCTTCTACTACAGCAGCAGCTAAAAACGACCGTGCAACTGCTTGATAAATTACAACCGCCCTCCTTTCCATCGCCTAAAACGCTAATTCCGCAGGAACTCGAACCTAAAAAAATACTACCCACCCAACAATACTTGCCACCGTCGGCGGATATTCGATGTGAATTGCGGCAATATTTCGCAAATACAACATCTAAATTGTGTAGAATCGTCAGGTAACAACTTCCAAAGATCGTAAGACTTACGTCCGACTCGTTAATCTGATGCCTCTGCTTGTCCACTGCCCGAACAACTGCCAGATCCGCGTGCCTTCTAACCGAACAGGCAAAGTGGTGCGCTGCGCAGATTGCCAAACCCCGATCTGGATCCCAGCGCTCGATTCGCCTCTGTTACGAACCGGAAACTGGGTTGAGTGCCGCGCTAATCGAGCAATGAAAAAAACGGACTTTGCCGATCGTTCAAACAATCTATCGGACCAGATAGTATTGCCGACCGTGCCGAACCCGGAAGAGCCTTTTTCACAAGTGAATCAGGATTCACCAACGCCTCCAACTTCGATTTGTTCGCCTCAGGTAAATTTACCACTGAACCTTCCACGGCAGACCGCCCGGCTAATCAGAGCGAAACCTTGGCGAATAGTCGAACCGTTGAACCGTCTAAATCCAGAACCTAAGTTGGTCTCGATTAACTTGGAACTTGATCCTTCACCAACGATGCTAGTGGAGAAACTCGAAAACCTGAACACAGAACAAGAGTCCGAACAAAAAGAAATTTGCGACACCCCACCACGATGGCCTAACTGGTTAGTATTAGTTCGCAAGCTGCTTTGTTTAGGAATCCGAGCGTAGGAAATCCATCGCAATTGATTTGACCACGACGCCGGTAGCTTTTGAGTTGGAAAAGAATCGTTACACTAGTGTTCACCCAGCAGTTGTTTGCTGAATTAGTTCGATGTAATGTCCACCCGACAGAAGAGTTCTTTAACTCTCACAGCTCAAAGCCATGCCCAAACTCATTTTGATTCCCACCGAATTTGAGCGGCGTAAAGTGCAAGAAATTTTGGCTGATAAGCATCTCCAACATACAAATCGATTTGAATTTCAACTCTGCGGCTTTGGTCCCATTGCTTCAGCTGCGAAAACTATGCAGTATCTCGTCGATCAACCAACAAACGTTGTTTTGCTAGGCATTGCCGGGAGCTATCATGCCGACCTCTTCCCGGTTGGGTCGGCAACCAAGTTCAATGATGTAATCTGTCATGGTGTCGGCGTTGGCGGTGGTGAAACGTTTATCTCCGCCGCTGAACTCGGCTGGCAGCAAGGTAACGCAGTGGACGATCGAATTGCATGCGCGACCACAACGACTAACGACCGACGGCGTGATTTGCTGACGGTGTGTAGTACCGCTGACAGCCCCGAACAAGCCGCCATTCGACTGGCCCAAAACCCAACAGCCGTAGGCGAGGACATGGAAGCCTTCGGCGTAGCGATGGCTTGCCAAATGCAGAACGTCGACCTTGAAGTGATCCGCGGTTTTTCAAACTTAGCCGGTGACCGCGACAAAGCCAACTGGCAAATCGATCAAGCCTTAGCTGCAGCGGTCGAATTACTAATCCAAACTTAATCTTTTGCGTCGCTCGTCGAAGATTCGTCCAGTCAACAATGGAACACGTTAAAGCCCAGCAATGCCATCAACGACACCCAATAACAAAATTATCTACCTAACCGCTGGGGCAGGTGGGATGTTTTGTGGGAGTTGCATGCACGACAACGCACTGTCACAAGCATTGTCGGAACACGGCTGGGATATCCAGTTGGTTCCGACCTACACTCCCATCCGTACGGACGAAAAAGATGTCAGCGTCGATCGGGTGATGTTTGGTGGAATCAACGTATACCTTCAGCAAAAGATTCCGCTACTTCGATACTTGCCAGCATTCTTGGATCGTTTTCTCGATTCACCTTGGCTGATTCGTAAAGTCACTTCCAAAGCAATAGAGACCGACGCCACGATGCTGGGCAAATTGGCCCATTCAATGTTGTTGGGTGAACAGGGCAATCAGCGGAAAGAGGTACGCCAACTGTGTGATTGGTTGTTGAAAATTAATCCCAAGCTGGTGATCTTTTCGAATATTTTGATTGGTGGATGCATTGAACTATTGAAACAAAAAACAAATATCCAGGTGTTGGTGACCCTACAAGGCGACGACGTATTTCTTGAAAATCTCGAAGAACCATACAAATCAAAATGCATTGACCGCATCAAAAAAATTGCTGAACAAGTTGACGGGTTTATTGTGCAGTCGAATTTCTTTCGCGACCATATGGCGGATTACTTTTCGATTCCACTGAACAAGCTTTATGTGACGCCACTGGGAATCAACACCACTGACTTCAAAGACTTTCAGCGAGCACATCAACTACGTCGTTCGGGTCAATGTCACACGATCGGTTATCTGGCGCGGATCGCCCCAGAAAAAGGTTTACATCGCTTAGTCGACGCGTTTCTTGAACTAAAAAACCGCCCGAACACCGATCACATTTGCCTCAAAATCGCCGGCTGGCTGGGACCAGAGCACCAAGCGTACGCAGAAAAACAATTTGACCGACTGACAGCGGCAGGGTACCAAGATCATTTTGAATACCTTGGCGCAATCGAGCGCGATGCGAAACTGGAGTTCCTGAGAAGCATCGACGTTTTTTCGGTTCCAACGGAGTTTCTCGAACCCAAGGGCCTGTACGTTCTGGAGTCGTTAGCAGCTGGCGTCCCCGTGGTGGTCCATCAACATGGAGCGTTCCCTGAACTGGTTGGAGAATCAACCGGTGGCATCTTGGTCCCTTATGAGAACCCTCTATTGTTAGCCGATGCGATCTTACGTTTATTGGAAGACCACGAGCTACGCAATGAAATGGGACTGGCTGGGCAGCGATTTGTTTTCGAAGAGCGAAACTCAGAGAAAATGGCCGAGGCTACCTCGAAAGTAATCGAAGACTTTATGTAGGAAAGCCGAAAACCCTAGCCGATGATTGCGACTTTAAGATCTGCCATCAGAAGCGAGGGCATAGTTCACAAACTTGAGCGTTCCGTAGTGCACAAAGTACTTCATCCGCCACATGAATGAAGGAAGCGACTTTTCGAATGGCTCGTGACCAATCGTGCTGATCGGTTGCGTTTCTTTATGCTCAGTAACGATTGGTGGACAGAGTGACTTGATCCGTAAGCTCTGTTCCCAGTAGTGCTTTAATTCCACGTCAACGGGACGGTAGAAATGATTCTTTTTGGCAAGGAATTTCTCTGCGCCGCTACGGCTAAACAATTGTCCGGTGTTACAGATCGCTGTACTGGCGTTGAAGTACAAAGAGTATGGTTTTCGTTGACTTGTCATGAATGAAGTAAAATACTTCTTCAGTCGTCGTTGTTTCCAATTGTAAAGCTTCACGATGTCCCAGTCGTCGAGTTCCATCAGCGACATGAGGCAGGGCATCGGATCTTCTACAAACGCAAAATCATCCTCTAGAATCATGGCATGCGTAGCGTCACTGGCCAAGAAACTTCTTAGTGCCTTCAAATGTGACATGTAGCAGGCAACTTCGTTGATTGTTAGCGGCGTATGATAAGCCCAACCGTTACGCGTTGCTTCCGGGTAATCTGCAATGTCAAGTTGACGACCATCGACCGCTTCGATGCGAGTATAATCCATTCCGTAGCGTTTAAACTCAAGCTTGGAATACGCGAGCCGGTCTTGGCTTCGGTCCAAGTTGATTAAGAAGGTTGCTAGTTTTGGCTCGGACATGCGAATAAGTCTATCTCACGGGACACGCCCGTATAAATAGTTGATTGAGGGTGACGGTCACTTACGGACCTCGATGCTATCACCGTATGTGCGAAGGTTCAAAAAAGCCGTGCTTGTATTTAAAGAAATCGAATACATAGGACAAGACCTATATTTGCACTTCAAGAAGCCTAACACCGCGTGCGTGTAAGTGGTGATTTACACGTCTAACACCTTTCAAGAGGGCGTGAGCTCGGATTTAGTCGATTTTGATGGGCAAAGCAGTTGCTCTCGACCTGCCTTGGGGGAATAGGCAAACCGATCAGTCGTAGCGTCTTCCAGCGTGATTATCGCACTACTTCAACTGAACTAGCTGAGATTCTTTTTCTGGCGGATCGACATCCTTCGGATCTTGCCATTTGTCCTCAGAAAAATGTTTGTCGTACACACCATAATCGTGATACGCAATCTTCTTGGCCAATCGGTACGCCCAACTTCGCTCAGGAATCGGCGTTGATT
>CAZHCH010000154.1:0-6072 GCA_964530985.1 uncultured Pirellulaceae bacterium
AGACTTCTGGTTTGTCGGTTGAAATAACCGAAGAGACGACGGATCTCAATTTCGATTTGACTTGGGAAGTGGACGAAAAGCACGCTGCGGCATGGGTCGAAAAGCTCTAAGCTATATCGTGGTGATGGGGTTTGGTGCGCTTGGGTACAGCAGGTATTCGTCGCCTCACCCATTACAGAAGTTTGTGGCCTGGGCGACTGCGACGGCTGGTGCGTTCGATTTCTGAGTGTAGCTATAGGTAGGTGCTGGACTGCGGTGTCCTGAACTCTGTGAATTGCCTAGTTTTTGCTTTTTTGGTGTGGGCGAGTGCCAAGCCGACCAAAATCGAGGCAATGTGAGGATTTAAACCGGGATCTTTTAAAACTGCGTACGGTTGGGCTTGTTGGTTTCCAAGTGACGATTTATGCTTTGCGGCTTGAAATAACGGAAAAATCGTAAAAAATCTTCTCAGACGATTAACTTGAGTCGACTTGATTTGACCGGTTTTTAATTCGGCTAGCTACGGCCGTTTGATAACACGCGATTGGAACTCCACTTGCTGATCTCGAATTAGCGGAAATCGATCAATGGACCACCTTTACTCATTTTGTTGGCTACTACTTGTACAAAACCAGACCGCGCCTGTTAAACAGGCTGCGGCTGATGTCGTCAACAAAACACAGGAAGAGCCTGGAGGCCTATTCGGCAATCTAGGTTTCTTTCTGCCAGCGATGCTGGGAGTGATGGTGTTGTACATGTTGATGTCCGCAAAGCCACAAGATGGCAAAGGTTCGGCCAGCAAATCGGAGTTATTGGCAAACCTGAAAAAGAACGATCAAGTTTTAACAGCGGGCGGGATTCTCGGCACTGTTGTAAATCATCGATCGGATGCGGAATACGTGACTTTAAGAGTCGACGATTCTAGCGGTTCTCGAATGCAAGTTCTTGCTACTTCCATTGTTCGCGTTGTTACCGACGAAGATAGTAACAAAAAACAAGACTGATTCGTTTCGTTTGGCTTGCCGTTAACCAATGGCCTGTAATGGGCTAATTGGTGGCAGTTGAAGACGCGGATTTTTTTTAATAATTACGCTCGGCCTATTTTGTTTGGCTGGTGCAAACGCGAACTATCTCTCCAAAAACTTCAGGAATCGCTCGATGTTTGAGGCAATTTCTACGCCAATGTTAACCTTGTTTGGTATGTCAGATTCATCCTCCATGAGTGGGGTGGTGTTGTTTCTGTTACTAATTGCTGCCGTTGTTGGTGGCATTTTCTTGGCACGATTCGTAACCAGTTCACTGAAAGTGTCCGAGTACTCCGGACGTGCCGCAGTGGTTGCGGTAAGCATTTTAGTCGCTTTGTTGATGATTTATTCTAAGTGGCCACCAAAGTTTGGTGTCGACTTGAGTGGCGGTATCAACATGATCGGTTCTCTTAATCTCAAAGAGATTGATGGACGCAACGGTAAGCCACCGCGAGCCGAAGACATCATCCCAGTTTTGATGAACCGCGTGAATCCGTCTGGTACCGAAGAGATTATGATTCGCCCGCTGGGCAAGGATAAAATCGAAGTCACGATGCCGACGGTTGATTTGGAACAAGCCAAGGATACTTGGAAGAACTTGGTCAAAGTTGGTCTGCTGGAGTTCCGGATCTTGGCAAACCCACAAGACCATAGTGAATTGGTAGACACCGCTCGTGCGTTGGCTCAGCAGGGTGAGCGTAGTACTAAGGTCATGTCTGCAAGTGGGCAACTGATAGGTAAGTGGGTCGGTATTGCTCGGGTTGTTAATGAAGATCTTGGTATCATTGAAAAGAACGCTAGTTTTAAGTTTGTGCCAAGCGGTGGTGCTCAGGTGCGTAATGGCACGACCGGCGAGTTTGTCAATGTTAGTCGTTTGCCGCTTTCACCAAAGTCTGACGTCGCCAAAGCTCAGTTGGCTAGATGGGCTGCTGAGCAAGGGATTCGTGACTTGCAAGTGCTCGTAGTTCAGCCAGAAGATAAAATGGATGTTCAAGGAAAGCACCTTTCCAAAGTTTCTTGGCAGATGGATGACAAGGGAGGCAACAGCGTCGCATTCTCGTTAGGCAGTGACGGCGGTAAGCGTTTGGGGCGATTGACTGGAAGAAATAAAGGTCAACCGATGGGCATTGTGCTCGACGGAAGACTGCATTCGGCTCCAATTATTCAATCTCGTATTTCAACCAACGGAACGATCACGGGTGATTTTTCGCGAGCAGAAATTGACGATCTAATTGGCCAGCTAAAGAGTGGTAAGCTCGACGTTGCACTGAATAAACAGCCGATCAGCACCGACTTTATCGAATCAACGCTTGGTAACGAGCTGAAGCAGCAAGGTTTCTTGGCGATCGGTGTGTCAATGATTTTGGTGTTGGTTTTCATGGCGGTGTATTATCGTTTTGCCGGATTCGTGGCTGCGTTTGCGTTGTTGTTAAACCTCGTTTTGATCTTAGCTCTGGTCATGGCGATCGGCGTTAAGTTCACGTTGACAGGTTTGGCTGGTTTGGTTTTGACAGTCGGTATGTCAGTTGATGCGAACGTGCTGATCTTTGAGCGTATTCGAGAAGAGATGGCTCGTGGAGCGGCATTGCGAATGGCGATCCGAAACGGTTTCGATAAAGCACGTACCACGATCGTCGATGCGAACGTGACTACATTGATTACTGCTCTTGTTTTGTATGCGATCGGAACTGAGCAAATTAAAGGCTTCGCTGTGACCTTGATCTTGGGAATCCTGATGTCGATGTTTACCGCGATCTATGTCTCTCGTTTAGTGTTTGATACCTGGGAACGCAAGCGTTGGTTGAAAGATCTCAATATGTCGCAGATTCTTGAAAAAGGAAATTACCAGTTCTTGAGCAAGACTAAGTTAACTGGATTGGCGTCATTGTGTTTGATTGTTGCTGGTTTGGTCGGTTCGTTCACGTTGGGCGCTCGGATTTTGGATCAAGATTTGCGAGGTGGGTCAACCGCTCGGATGGTGTTCAACCAAAAGCAAGACTTGGACGAGATTAGGGCGAAGTTGAATGGGCTAGGATTGACCATGCCAACCGGTACCGGTGAAGAAGTTGAATTTGATGTGACCGTTTATGGTAACGAAGGCGACATGATTGGTCGCAAGTACAAAGTTGACAGTAACTTGCCAGCTTGGGAAGGCAAAGGCTCCAATATCGAGAAGTTTAAGGAACTCGACGAGGTGCTTGCTGAGACGTTCGAAGGTCAGTTGATGATGCATTCAGTTTCTATCGAAGGTTCGATGATGAGTGCTCCGGTAGAATCAAGCGACAATGACCAGTCCTCGTTCACGCCACAACGTCATCGATCTGGCCAAGCGTTTTGGAACGCCGTTTTACCAACTCCAGCTACGTTGACCAGTTCTATGTTGGTTTATCAAACTGACGCTACTGAAACTCCGCAAACCGAAATGGTGGAAAATACAGAGGCAGCTGGGGACGACGATGCTGTTGAAACTGGAACTGAAATTGCCGATGCACAACAGGACGAAGAGTCGACAGGTGGCGATTCGCCATCCGATGGTCCAGGCGTCGGATCAAGTGATGCCGGAACTGCCGCTGCACCGGACAAGCGAATGAAGAAGATAATCAAAGTCACCCGTAAGCTTGTCGTTGAGCCAGAAGCATCGGGTAAAACCGTTGCAGCGTTTATCTTTGAAGCGGCCAAACGAGTGGAGGCGAATTTGGTCGAAGATCAAATTAAGATGAGCTCCGTGGATCAGCTGGCTGATGAATCGGCTGAGTCGACGATTTCAAAGAACTGGACGGTTGAGTTGGAAGTTCGCGACGAGGCGGATGCCGAGCTAATTTTGCAAGAGTGGCAGAACCGGTTTAATGTGACACCTTATTTCCCAACAAGCAGTTCTGTTGGTGGGCAAATTGCTGGCGAAACCGGCAATCAAGCGATTCTTGCGATCGTGGCCAGTTTGCTTGGAATTGTAGCTTACGTTTGGATTCGGTTCCAAAACTTAGCTTTTGGCTTGGCTGCTGTGGTGGCGTTGGTCCACGATGTGTTGATCGTGTTGGGTGCGATTGCCATCAGCCACTGGTTGGCTGGAGTGTTTGGGATTATCGGAATCGATAAGTTTAAGATCAGTTTGGAGATCATCGCGGCCTTATTGACTGTGATTGGTTATTCACTGAACGATACGATCGTTGTGTTTGACCGTATTCGTGAGGTGCGTGGAAAGCGAACTGAAATTACGGCTGACATGATCGACACGAGTATCTCGCAGACACTCAGCCGTACTATTTTGACATCGTTGACGACGTTCATTGTGGTGTTCATCTTGTACTGGTTCGGCGGCGACGCGATTCACGGTTTTGCCTTCGCTTTGGTGATTGGTGTGATCGTTGGTACCTACAGTTCAATTTTTGTCGCCTCCCCTGCTCTGCTGTGGCTAATGAATTCGGTAGGCTTGAATCCAGGTGAAGTTGAACCAGAAGTTGCGAACGCAAATTAGCTTCCGCGAAAGTTCAACAAGAAATTTAAACAAAAGGCCGCGACTAAATTTGTTAGTCGCGGCCTTTTTTATGTTTCAACGATTGTGGTTTGCGGGGAAGTCTTTTAACCAATACCCGGTACCGTTACTCGTAAATCGGAATCTTGATTGTCATGCCGTTCCGAATGTCGCCGGGAAAACGCAAGCGATCTCGGTTTGCCAAATAGATGTCTAGGTAAAAGTCTGGCTTGCCGAAGTGAGTGTTGGCGATCGATTGTAACGTGTCACCACTTTGAACAACGTATTCAGAAAACTGAGTTGTGTTGAGTGATATCTTTTGAATGGTGTTATCGCGGATACGAGTTAGCTTGGACTTCGCGTTTGAATTTAATCGGAATGGCAATCGAGCAACGCGATGCTGTTGTGGTGATTGTTCGCGATTCGCTTCGGGGTAATAGTTAGAGTCGTTGTTGTCGGTGGTTGATGGGTGGCTTTGGTTCCAGCCTGGTTGTGAGTTTCGGTTGCCGAAAGCTGCTCCGGGATCGTCGATCGTGACGGTTTCTTTGATTTGCGGAATTGGCATCAGGCCGTTCGGCATTCGGTGGTTTTGATTGTGGTGGTTGTTGAAGTCGGGCTTGAATCGTTTTCGCAAGTTCGTTTCTACCGTGTCGAACGGCATTTCAACGGCAGCAACGTTCGTAGATGGAGCCGCTATTTGGGTGGCTGGCTGGATTGGACGGATGGAGCGATTGGACAGATCCGGCCGTGAAGAGATATGGGAGTGTACCGGTCGGTTTAGGTTTTGGGGTGGGGTTGTTAAATCTTCGGTGGTGCTGAAATCGGTTGCAGTAAACACTGGTGCGTTTGCGGCAACATTCAGTGGTTCGTTGTTAAGGTCTGATTGTGAATGTGTTCGATTGGAATCGGAGAGAATTGGGCTTTGGTTAAAGTGTGGCTTGATGACAGTTGGCATTGATGATTCGCCAACGACATCGGATTTGAACGTTGGCGCGTTAGCAACGTCCGTGGTTTTTTGGGCGGGGGATGCCAAAGGAGTTACCAAGCTGTTTTGAGGAACTCCGATTCGACCAGCTAGGTCGCTTGGCGGAGGAATCACGGCTTGCTCAGACGTTGCGTCATCGTTGTACAAGTTTGGCATTGGCAATCGAGCCGAAAGCTTTGGTTTCATCCATGGGGTTTGAGCAGGGCTTTGTAGAACCGTCGCTTCGGGTTCAATGAGCGATCTTAGTCGATCTGGCGACGGAAGATCGGTTTGGCTGGATGGTTGATTCGGTGATTGATTGATGAAACTGCCAAACGCGAATGCGGCTGCTAAGCAGACGGTGGCCATTGTGACCTGTTGAATTGAACCCATGTTAAAACTCTCCACAAACCAGCGATTCCGTTTACAGCTCACGCAACAATGTGTGCGTGACGAACGCCAATCCATGGCAAGTCGATCGAATTGAACCGTGCATAAACCGGCAACTCCCACCGGTGGTCATGCAATCAACTATTGCACAGACTTGAGGACAGATACGAAAAAAGTACCGATTTGGGTCGCGATATAGTTGTCAAAATTCGCTTTTTACGGTCTTGGTAAGCTTTTTGGGC
>CAZHCH010000155.1:0-6036 GCA_964530985.1 uncultured Pirellulaceae bacterium
CAATGGGTTAGTTGGTGTCAGGGCTAAGATACCACTAGGCAAAGGAGCTTGGTCTGATTTGGTTTACGAAGCGGTCAATGTAGACCTTGGCATTGGAGATTGACCATTCACTTTCCACTGCTTTGATATTCCAAACTAACTAATTGCGATTACAATCATTTTTTAGCCCAAAAAGATTTGAATCCTCGACGGAGACAGCAAATGGAAAAACCGGACAAGACTGAAGACTCAACCGTGTCTGATCGTGAAATCATGATTCAGGCCGACGGCTTGGGAAAGTTCTATGGCGAGTTTGCAGCTGCGCAGAACATTTCGTTTACCGTTCCGCATGGCCAGATTTGCGCCTTTTTGGGGCCCAACGGTGCAGGCAAATCAACAACAATGAAAATGCTATCGGGCTACTTGGCTCCATGTCATGGCACCGCAAAGATCGCTGGATTCGATGTTGGTTCTCAGCGACTCCGTGCAGCCGAACAACTTGGCTATTTGCCAGAAAACGGGCCGCTGTATTCGGAGATGACACCCGAATCGTTTTTAAAATACGCAGGTGAAACACGTTGCATGAGCAGCAACGATCTGAAGGAGCGACTGGAATACGTCGCCAGTATGTGCTCATTAAAAGATGTATGGGGCAAAGCGATTGGCAAACTCTCTCGCGGTTATCGCCAACGAGTCGGGATGGCCCAAGCGTTATTGCACGACCCAAAAGTGTTGATCTTAGATGAGCCAACCAGTGGACTGGATCCGAATCAAGTTCGCGATGTGAGGAATTTGATCGGGGAATTGGCTGAGTCAAAAACGATTTTGCTTTCAACTCATATTCTGCGGGAAGTTCACGCCATTTGCGATCGGGTGTTGTTAATTAACGAGGGCCGTTTGGTTTTCGATGGTCCGACAAGCGAACTTGGTGATGACGACTCGCAGATCGAAGAAAAGTTCCACAAACTTACTATGTCATCAACGTAATGGACGTTTTCAAATGCAGCTCAAGCCACACTGTTTGGTTGGCTCGTTCTAAAGACTGCCAGATTGATTCTCGCAGGGCCTGCTACGCGAAATCTGCCCGAAGCACGTGCGGTTTTTTTTAATAACTGGACGTTTTTGTTATCCACACTGAGACAGGCCTTCACTCAGTATTTTTTCAATTTATCAACAACAGAAAACAACTAAAGGTTGCATCATGCCTCGAACAAAAGTTGTCGGTTCGATTTTCCAGAGAAACTTCTCAAGCTATTTCTCTGGAGTTCTTGGTTATCTGTTTATTATCGCGTTCGTTGTGGCTGGCGCAGCACTGGCGTTTAACGGACGGTTCTTCACCGCCAACGAACCAACGCTTGACCAGTTGTCGAATTGGTACCCGTTGTTGCTATTGTTCATCATTCCGGCAATCACGATGGGCGTGTGGGCAGATGAAAAACGAGCAGGCACCGACGAGTTATTGTTTACGATGCCGGCGACGGATACGGAAATTTTGTTAGGCAAATACTTCTCAGTGCTGGCTGTCTACTCGGTCGCTCTAATATTTTCTCTAAGTCATGTTTTTGTATTGGCGTATTTGGGGAATCCAGACTGGGGGTTGATCGCGACAACTTACACGGGTTATTGGCTGGCGGGAGCGGCTTTGCTGTCCGCCGGAATGCTGGCGTCCGTTTTGACCAGCAGCACAGCCGTCGCTTTTGTTTTGGGCGTCGCGCTTTGCAGCATTCCCGTTTTCATTGGTCAGCTAGGCGGTCTACTAGGAGTGCCTAACTTTTTTGAACAGCTAAGCCTGCGGGAACAATTTCGAGATTTCAGCATTGGCATCATTCCGTTGGCAAGTGTCGTATACTTCGTTTGCTTTACCTGTTTCATGCTCTTTCTAAACGCGATCATGATCGGGAAACGCCACTGGCGGTCGACACAGCGTTCCAGCACCGCCATTCAATTTTCAATCCGAGCCATAGCAGTCGGGATTATGCTTTCTTGTGCAACGGCATGGGCTGGGTTCGCAGCATTAAGAGTCGACGCAACGTCAGAGCGACTGTTCAGTTTGGCTAAATCGACCCGAACCGTTCTTAGTGAACTAGATTCTGAACGTCCGATTGAGATCCAAGCCTTCATTAGCCCAGAGGTTCCTCGTGAATATGTGGAAACGAAAAAACGACTGGTTGGGATGCTTCGGCAATTCGACGAACTGGGCGGCCAAAAACTAGAAATCCGCTACGTTGACGTGGAACCGTTCAGCGAACAAGCCGACGAAGCAGAGCATTTTGGCATTCAGCCGCAAACCGTGACGACTGAACGCGATGGTCGGCGCAGTGAAGCCCAAGTCTACCTCGGTGCGGTCGTGATCAGCAGCTACGATAAAGTGGTCGTTCCATTCTTTGGGAAAGGCTTACCGATTGAATACGAATTAACTCGTAGTGTGCAAACGGTGGCAAACAAAAAGCGGCACACCGTCGGCATCCTGCAAACGGATGCCGACATCGTGGGCGTGCCTGAATGGCAAATCGTGTCCGAGCTAAAAAAACAGTATGACGTCACAACCGTTTCGCCGACATCGGCAATCAACAGCGAGGATTTCGATGTTTTAATGGCCGTCCTGCCTTCTTCGTTAACCGGACCTGAAATGGATCGGCTGGTTGATTACGTTAAATCCGGAAAACCAACCTTAATCTTCGATGACCCGTTCCCGTTGTCTTTCGGCAGCAGGTTTGGTATCGCCAACGCGCCGCGGCAACCCAAAAGTAGTCCTGGCGGTCGGCGAGGAGCTCCTCCTGAAGAGAAGGCCGATCGCGGTCGAGCCTCTCGACTGCTGCGTGCGTTGGCAATCAACTGGAATTATGACGAAGTTGTTTTCGACGCCAACAACCCGCACCCGGCATTTGCCAACCTTCCGCTCGAGTATATGTTTGTGGCTCGCGACAGCAATCCGCAAGCTTTTTCGAACAACCACGAAGCAACACGCGGCCTACAAGAAATCCTCATGATTTATTCCGGCACGGTTACAAAGAACAGCTTCACGGAAGATCGCAAGATCGAATTCGAGCCGTTGATTGTGACTTCAGCTGAATCGGGCCTACTCAAGTGGAACCAGCTTGTCGACCAAGGCGGCATGAACTTTTTTACCGGCCAGCCAGTCATTCAACCTCGTCGCGATCCAGTTCGCAAGATGGACTCGGTGGCTCACGTGGTCGCCGCACAAGTTAAATCAACCAATCAAGACGACAAGCTCAACGCGATCTATGTCGCCGACGTAGATATGATTTCGGACTTCTTCTTTGTCGAACGAAACCGAGGGAACTTGCAATTCGAGTTCGACAACGTGTCGTTTGTTCTGAACGCAGTTGATTCACTTGTTGGCGACACTTCGTTTATCGACTTGCGTAGCCGTCGAGCAAAGCACCGAACATTGACACGGGTTGAATCACAGAAGCGTGTGTTCCTTGAAGCAGCAAATAAAGCTGAATCCGAATCAGATGCCGAAGCGAAAGCCGAAATGGCGAAACGACGTGAAGAGCTTGGCAATCGAGTCAAAGAAATCCAAGAAAACGAAAGCCTCGACCCGATCGCCAAGAACCAAATGTTGGAGCAGGCTCAACAGGCCGAACAACAACGATTCAGTCTTGCAGAAGCACAAATCGAACAGCGAAAAAACGACCAGATTCGGAAGATTCGAGCTCAAACCAACCGCCAAATCAAATCGCTTGAATCACGCATTCGAGGATGGGCGGTCTGGTTACCAGCGGTACCCGCAATTTGCATGGGCCTGTTAGTGTTCCTTCAAAGGGCCCGAGAGGAGAAACGAAACTTAGTCAAAACTCGACGGCGCGATAAAAATTAAGCTCTATCCTAGTCGCCACTAGTTCAGTGAAAACTTTCGACTGAGCCGTATTAACAGCTTAGCCACAATCGTTTTTAAAATACAAAACCCTCAAAACAGTAATTGAATTCAGGAATTGAAACATGTCAGCAGCAATTGATTCCAAATCAGCCACTAAACAAAAAGAAAACAACCCCACGGGTTGGGCGACGACAGCCACTTACCTTGGCGGTGCTCTCGCCTGCCTCGCCATCACAGCTGGCATCGCACGGATGAACAAACCCGCCGCGATTGCGGAATACGGCAAAGTCGGCCAGAAATTCTTCGCGGATTTCACTGACCCAACGCTGGCCAGTTCACTGGAAGTATTCACATTCGATTCAAAAAATGTTGAGCCGCGGCAGTTCAAAGTTGAACGTTCAGACAACGGCCAATGGGTGATCCCTTCTCACCACGACTATCCCGCCGACGCAAAAGAACAACTTGCCCAGACGGCGGCGTCTGTGATCGGCATCCAACGCGGCGCGATGGTAACGCGGTGGGCAAATGATCATGCGAAATACGGAGTGATTAACCCCAAACAGGAAACGCTAGGCGTAAACGAAATCGACGGGATCGGGCAGCGGCTAACGCTACAAGGCGATAACAATTCGATCCTGGCCGACTTCATTGTCGGGAAACCAGTCGACGATGAGTTCGGACAGTACTACGTGCGTCATCCGGAAGAGGACGAGGTCTACATTACCTCGCTTGAAATTGACTTGTCGACAAAGTTCACCGACTGGATCGATACAATATTGCTCGACCTGAGCACCAATTACATCCGCCGCATCACCATCAACGACTACTCATTCGACGAGCAAAAACGTAGCGTGACCGAAGCAGAAATCACCGAACTAACTCGCGATGGCGGCAACGACGATTGGAAGCTCGCTTCTCTCGATCAAGAAAAAGAAGAACTCCAAAAAGATGCAATTCAGAAAACCCTTGATGAAATCATAAATCTCGCCATTGAAGGTGTTCGCCCGAAACAGAAAGGCTTGACACCTGACTGGAGACTTGACCGCAACGCGATCAAGTCGCAGCGCGGCATCGATCAACTGGAGCGTGATTTAATGTCTCGTGGTTTTTTGTTGCAGCCAAGTGAAACCGGCGATCGAGAACAGTTGGATCTAATTTCTCGCCAAGGTGAATTGCTTGTCGGAATCGATGACGGGTTAGTTTATCGACTTCAGTTTGGTCGTGTATTCACAGGCAGCCAAGAAGAAATGGAAATTGGCTTCGCCTCCACGTCGACATCCGAGGATGAGTCGAGTGAAACCAGCCAAGAGAATCAGAGTACTGAGACTGAAACATCAAACAGCACCGATTCGCCTAAGACAGAAAAGCAAACAGACGACAAATCATCGGATTCGGAATCTGTTGAGGATGCTGAGGACGCAGACGCAACCTCCGAAGCTGATTCCACGACACCGGGACGATATCTGTTTGTCCGAGTCGATTTCGATGAAGCACTGCTGGAGGAAAAAACCGTCAAACCAACCGAGCCAACCAAGTCGGCCAGATTGATTGAACTGGAGCAAGAGGCTGAGAAAAAGGCGAAAGCAGAAGCCGGTTCATCGGAACCAGCTGATACTAAAACAAATGAGCCGGACACGAATAGTGAATCTGATTCAAACAACGGCGAAGGTAATGCAACGGACGATGCTGACACTGTCGAAACAGAGCTAGAAAAGCTTCAATCAGAATTCGCGACCGCACAAAACACTTACAAAGCCGAGGTAGAGAAATACGACATTTTCCAAAGACGAATTAAAAACGGAAAACAAAAAGCGGAAAAACTAAACCATCGCTTTGCCAAGTGGTACTACGTCATCTCGGGCGCCAGTTACGACAGCCTAGCACTGGATCGCTCAAAATTGGTGACTGCCAAACCGACTCCGCCAGAAACAGAAACAACTGAGGAAACAGGCAGCACCTCGGCAGAAGAATCGTCTCCTGAAAATCAGACAGAGACCCCTGAACAGAAGACAAGCGATCCTGCGGGTGCTGCGGAATCAAATTGATAAGCGACGACGAAACCGCCCGTACGTTGATTGACTTTTGGCCATAAAAGACAAGTCTAAAATCGAATTGAGTCACTGTCTACGGAGTCGAACGTAGAGACCGCGCAAGCAAAAACCAAGACGACGATTCGCCTTGGTTTTTTACTTTCAAAAGTGATCTCCCCAAAG
>CAZHCH010000156.1:0-6018 GCA_964530985.1 uncultured Pirellulaceae bacterium
CTGTTGCCACGACCCAAGAACACCTATTACCACGGTCATGTCACGCACGCCGATCAGGCCCCCAGCGACTTGCAGATGCGAGCCGAAATTTCAGTCGAGTCTCACGTGCAAATCTACTTCGAATCGCCCGCAGCAAAGAGTTTTAATGCCAGTCGGGAAGATTAAAAAAGAAGGTTCGGGAACAGCCGCTGATTTTTAGTTTGCTGGCATGAACAATTTGGGTTTTGATTCATCGTTTGAGTCTGACGGGCCAAAAAACGGGTGAACTTTTCCGCTGACACGACAACGACGGTCGATTGAAGGTTCTTTTGGCTGCTAAACTTCGTTTCCAATCAAAACTGTCGCAGCACTTGAAACTGCTTGTCGGTCGACTGTCAGGGAATTTAAAACGCAGAGGCGCGGAGAACGCAGAGGAAGTGCTACCAAAGAAACTATGCTGCACAGGCAAGCAAGGCATGCTCTAGTATGCTCGCGCTCCGATTTTTGCGAACTTGTCGGAGCTCCAGAGCAAAAACGATTTAGACGAACTCAGGCACGCAACTCGGTTCAGCGCATCAATCGTGACGGAGATGATTTCGTTGGATCTTCCAATAACAAGTAGAGCGCGTTGTCGGTGAACTCGGCGTCGCGGGTGAGTCCAAAATGATCATCAAATAGAAATCGAACGTCGCGATATTGGATCGGCGACTGCAGGCTGGGCTGCCAATTATCGGCTATTCTTTGGTCGGCTAACGTTGACTTGCGAGTAACGGTCCGATCACCGGGCGCATTGGTTCGCGGAGTCAAAGTGCGATTCTCTAGATTTGAGTTCAACGTTTCAACGGTAGGGATTGCGTCGCCGGCAAATAAATGAAGCGTCGTTCCTACTGGAGGAACGGCTGGCACATTTAGCAGCTGATGGAATCGTTTTGCCCTTGTCAGGCATTCAGCAACATGGGCCTTGGCTGCTGATCGCCGCTCTTGCGGAGAAGAAACCTCGGGCAATAACTGTTTAAGCACCTCGTCTTGATCTGGATTCAGCATTCCCCATCCGCGACGGTCCCAAGTTTCAATGTCAAAGTGATCCAGTGCTGCGCCAGTTAGTTCGTCAAAGACGACGGGTTCTGGCCCGTTGGGCAGTAGCTGATAAATGGAGGGCAGCGTTGACACCATCGCACTGGGAAACGAATCGAGCACTACCGAAAGCGAAAGTCCCTCGTGGGTGGTAACCATTGATTTGGCGGACCCACTATTGGGTGTGCCGATCAGGATGACTCGGTCAATATCTTCCGCCCCCGACCAATTTAGTGCTGGTGGTTGGCCGTCAACAAGTGAACCAGCGCTTCCGTACCGGAGATAATAACGAGCCAGCAAGCCACCCATTGAATGAGCGACGATGTCGAATTTGACCGGCGCCTCAATTCCAAAACGCCGTTTGCGTTCTGCTTCGATATAGCTTTTCTTTTGAAGCAAGAAATTATGAAGGCGTTTAGCGTTATCTGCGTTGTCGCGTCGCCAATCGTAAGGAAATTGGAAACAGGTAAAGTGGGCGTCGCCATAATCAATCGCTCCTGCCAGGCCTAGCTCTTCATCGCGATACCCACCCACCCCAAGCATTCGCAGGATATTAAGGTAGGCTTGGCGACTAAGGGCTAAGCCCGCGATTTCGATTTTCATCGAGTCCAATACACCGCTGGCATAAACACCATCGTCGAATTCAGTCAAATCCGTACCGTCCATTGGACAGCATAGCAGTCGGACGTCCATTCCATTGTCTGGATTGATCGACTTGTTATCAAAGCTTCCCCATACGGTACGCCCGTCGGATGATTGAAGCTTCGAACCCATCATTCCGGGGATCACGATCACGGGATTCCGAAGCGTATTTTTTAGCATCACGCTCGGTTCGTAGATCGCCTCAAGTTCGGGGACCGGCTTCGGGGGCGTTCCTCCGAGGATCCAAGCATCGACCCAAGGTCGAGCGAAATACCCAACAGTCACAAAAACTAAAAGTAGTAGCAAAAGCTTACTTTTGTTCATCAAGGAACCGCGCAAAGAATTGACAAGAAGTTGAGTACAACAATGCTACCAAAAATGTTGGCTTAACGCGAACGAACTTTAAGTTGGATAGTTTTTGAGGAGGCGGTGCAGGCGCAAACATCTCTCGCAAGAAAAGGTGTCATGAGTTTCGGAGTTAGCTGTGCCAAGCAAAGGCCTCGAGTCCCTCACGCCGATTCAGCCGGTGGAATCTATCACGCATTAAATCGTGGAAATGCACGCAACGACACCTTCTTCAAAGAGTGAGTGGGAGCACTTGCGGGCATGAAAAATCCCTCCTTGGCTTTTCACGAGCAAGTGAACCAAGGAGGGCATTAATTTCAAACTAAGTTAGGATGCCGCTGAGTTAGGCTGCCACAGTCCGTCGCCGGACTGCTAGACAAACGCTTCCTATACCCAGCAGTAGAACCGCATTGGGCTCTGGGACAGCAGTAGCAAACACAAGGTTATCGATTGCGCCCGAGGGATTAGGCCCGCCAAAGGCGACTTCAATCGTGACAACCTGGCCGATGTCGAAGGCTCCTGTGTCGTTCACCGAAGTGACGATTGGGTCTCCAAAGCTGTCAACTCTCCCCTCGCCGTCTTGTGGGGCGAGTTCGTCGAACAATAACGTTGCGAACCCTTCCACAGGATCGTTCGAGGGATCTCCATCTCCGAGGGGATCATCTTCGGCAAAATCGAGTTCATCAGCAATATCAAAGGTAAATTCCTCGGGAACAGTGAAAACTCGCTCGTTTCCGTCCACGTCAGTGAGCGTCACCAACCCACTAGCTCCACTGCTGAAGTCAACCAAGTCAATAGAAACCGCTTCGACGGCTTCAGAGAAGTTGAAGAAGATCGAACCTTCGTTCTCATCGTCGTCCGGCTGATTGAAGATCAGGTTCCCAGTCGGGATACCGCCCTCTCGTCGAGTATCAGGGCCGGGAATCCCAGAATCTTCTTGCAAAATTAGCACGTTGCCGAGATTAACCAGCAAGTCTGGGTCAGCGATATCCCCAACCTGATCAGGCGGATTATCCGGAATACGGAATGAGTTCGGTCCGCTAGTGCCAGGTCCTGGCGAAAAGAAGGGCGTTGAGTCAAAAATCGCGGCACCCACATGATCATTACCAGTGCTAGTGATCGTAAATAAATTACTTACTGAGATTAGCTGATCGCCGTTACCTTCGGGAACTGTTGTGCTCGTACCATCAGAGTCAAAAATTTCAATGTCAGTGTTACCGGCAGGGGCCTCAGTAATCGCTAGGCCGTTTACCAAAGAATTACTGTCCGAATCCATTTCGAAGTCGATAGTGACGACATCAGCTCGGGCCAGTGATACGCCTAACGACAACCCGACAATGAGAAGCGTCCGCGACAAGTTGTTAATGTATTTCATCAGTTCTATTACCTAACTAGTGTTTAAAAATAGGCCACGGTTACGACCGATAGAAACAACAAAACAGATATTTCTATGACCAGTCCCTAAAGGTGGCACCTTAATGGGAACCGTTGGGACAACCGCAGTTACTTTTGAAATCACCTCCGCTTTCGATTTCGTCGGCAAGAAGAATGATTCGGCAAAAGCTCGAAGAACAAAAACACTTGCTTTTTAGTGCGACGAGGACCGATTTCAATGAAAACACCGGCCTGACGGGGCGACAGAGCGCAGCAGCATTTCGGTCAACCGCTCAGTTGACTTAAGTTCATCGCGGAAGTATTCGAAAGAAAGCTGACCGAGGAATAAAAAAACAAGTCAAACAAGAAAAGGCGTCAGGAGCCTTAAAAAAGAATAGGCAATTTTGCGATCGTAGATTCGGAGTTAGCTGTGCAAGGATCGGCGACCTAAGTTATGTGGCTTACTCGATCGTGACCAACTTGCCCTGATAGTCGACAGTGAGCTTGCGGTCGCTCAACAGCATTTTCCCGAGTGATCCGTATTGACTAGCGTTGGTTGTCACCTGAGACACGTAGTATTTTCCAAACCATTCAATCGCACAGCCGAAAGTGCCAGCTCCACCTTCTTGTCCGATAACTCTCGGTTATTGAGGGACGTCTCGTTCAGCTCCACCATTTTTATCACCAAACTAGGCGAGGACCTTTGGTTGTGAAATTTCAACCGCGAATGCACGCTAATAAACGCGAATACAAATCCAAGGTTTTCACGATGTACGTGAGGTGTCGCGCTTGAGACAGCCTTAAGGGCGAGCAGCTTGGCTCCGGAGGAGTCCTTCGTCATTAGCCTATCGCCCAGCGGCTCATATCACACGAGAATGCTTCTGCCGTGGACTGCTGAGGCAATCACAGGTCTTCGATTACCGTTTCAAGAAAAAAATGTATTAAACAACAAAAGATACTGATACAGACAGACGCGGACATGAAAAAACCCTCCTTGGCTTTCCACGCAAGTGAGCCAAGGAGGGGCATTAATTTTAACTAAGTTAGGCTACCGTTGAGTTAGGCTGCCGCAGTCCGCCGCCGACGGGCAGCTAGACAAACGCTTCCCATACCAAGCAGAAGAACTGTACTTGGCTCTGGAATAGCAGCAGTAGAAAACACAAGGTTATCAATTGCGCCCGAGGGACTAGGACCGCCAAAGGCGACTTCAATCGTGACAACTTGACCGATGTCGAAGTCCCCAGTGTCTGACACCGAAGTGAGTCTTGGGTTTCCATCACCATCAAATCTCCCCTCGCCGTCTTGTGGGGCGAGTTCGTCGAACAATAAAGTTGCGAATCCTTCCACTGGGTCGTTCGAGGGATCTCCATCCCCCAAGCGAGCACCCTCGACTTCATGAAGTTCATCAGCAATATCAAAGGTAAACTCCTCAGGAACGATGAAAAGTCGCTCGTTTCCGTCCACGTCAGTGAGCGTCACTTCCCCACTAGCTCCACCGTTGAAGTCAACCAAGTCAATAGAAACCGCTTCGACGGCTTCAGAGAAGTTGAAGAAGATCGAACCTTCGTTCTCATCGTCGTCCGGCTGATTGAAGATCAGGTTCCCAGTCGGGATACCGCCCTCTCGTCGAGTATCAAAGCCGGGAATCCCAGAATCTTCTTGCAAAATTAGCACGTTGCCGGTATTTACCAGCAGGTCTTCGTCAGCGATGTCGCCATCATCCGCCGGAATAGGTTGTGTGTTCGGTCCGCTGGTACCATTGCCTGACGAAAAGAAGGGTGTTGAGTCAAAGATTGCGGCACCCACATGCTCATTACCAGTCGAGGTGATCGTGAAGAAATTACTTACTGCGATTAGCTGACTGCCGTCACCTTCGGGAACTCTTATGGTCGGACCATCAGAGTCACGAATCTGAATGTCAGTGTTACCGGCAGGGGCCTCAGTAATCGCTAGGCCATTTACCAAGGAATTACCATCCGCATCCGTTTCGAAACCGACGTTGACGACTTGGGCCTGTGTTGCGCCAAACGACAGCCCGACAATGAGCAGCATCCGCAACAGGTTATTAATGTTCATCATGAGTTCTATTACCTATCTAGCGTTTAAAAAATGCGTGTGGCGTAGAATAAACCACGGTTATGACCGATAGAAACACCAAAACTGATATTTCCGTGACCAGCCCCTACAGGCGTTATGATAAAGCAACGAAGTAGACATTTGAAGTAGCCATTGAAGTTTTTTTAAAGAAATCTCGGATTTTTTAAAAATAAAAGCACATTGTTCGAAAAATGTGCGGGACAGCCGCTGTTTTCTAGTTGGCTAAGACGAACAATTTGGGTTTTAAGTCACGATTTGAGTTTGATTGGGCCAAAAAACGGGTGAACTTTACCGCTGACACGACACGACGGGTCCCTTGAGAGGGTTTTGGGGAGCGAGACTTCGCTACCAATTAGAACTGGCGCAGTATTTCAAGCTACTTGTCAGTCAATGTCCGAACAAAGCAGTGCGTCGGTTGCTTAAGAAATTACAAACGCAAATTGTCAGGTAGCTGACGAGGCGAACGAAAGGTCAACTGACAAAAAAGGCCGACAAGACGCCAGGAGC
>CAZHCH010000157.1:0-6008 GCA_964530985.1 uncultured Pirellulaceae bacterium
TGGACGAAGGCTCGCGAACCAGTCGAGCCCTAACTCGCATCTTTTTGGCAAACAAGTTTGGCGTTGAGCCCGACTGCCAACTGTTGCCGATTGACCAAGACTGGACTCAAGCCGATTGCGATGCGGCTTTAGTGATCGGCGATCGAGCGATGAGAACAGAAGCCGCCGAGTTTCCGATTTCGTTGGACCTGGGAACCGCGTGGCACGACTGGACCGGAATGCCGTTCGTGTTCGCTGTCTGGGCAGCTCGTCCCGGCACTGACCTCGAACACGTCGGTGCGTTGCTGTCCGAAGCTCGCGATAACGGTCTCCAATGTCTTCCCAAGATCGCGGCCGACCAAGCCAGTCGCTATAATCTGTCGCAAGCAAATTGCTTGCGTTACCTCGACCAATTCATCCATTACCATTTAGGCGACCAAGAGAAACAAGGCATGGATTTGTATTTCCAACATGCCGCCAAACTCGCTCTGATCGCCCAACCTGCTCAACTGCGGTTCCACGAACCTCTACTGTCATGATTGAATCCATCTTAAAAAAATCCGTCGCCGGCGAACGTTTGACTCCCGCCGAAGGCCTGCAGTTGTTGACCGAATGCGATGATCTAGCGTTACTGGGGGCAGCAGCCAATGCCGTTACCAATCGGTTGCACCCGGAAAACTATCGAACCTATAACGTTGACCGAAACATCAACTACACCAACGTCTGCACCGCCGTCTGCAACTTCTGCGCTTTTTATCGAGGCCCCAAAAGCGACGAAGGCTACGTCCTTGAACGCGAAGAGCTGTTGCAAAAAATCAAAGAAACCGTCGATCTCGGCGGCGACCAGATTTTGCTACAAGGCGGCTTGCACCCCAAGTTCAAGCTGGACTGGTACGAAGAAATGCTTCGCGACATCAAGTCAAACTTTCCTGACTTGAACATCCACGGCTTCAGCCCGCCCGAGATTTATCACTTTACCAAAGTCAACAACTTGTCTTTGGAAGAGGTGCTCACTCGCCTAAAAGCCGCTGGTCTGGGCAGCCTTCCTGGCGGTGGCGCCGAGATCTTGGTCGACCGGGTTCGCAACGAGATCACTCGGGGGAAGGTCATGACCGACGATTGGTTGGACGTGATGCGAGTCTGGCACAAGCTGGGCGGACACAGCAGCGCGACGATGATGTTTGGACATGTCGAAACGATGGAAGAGCGAATTGAACACTTGGAGCGTCTCCGCGAACTGCAAGATGAAACAGGCGGTTTCACGGCGTTTATTTGTTGGACGTTTCAACCAGACAACACCGACATGTCGGATCTCCAGCCGGCGGGGTCCCACGAGTATTTAAAAATGCAAGCGATCGCTCGTTTGTATTTGGACAACATTCCCAATATCCAATCCAGCTGGGTGACGCAGGGTTTGAAAGTCGGCCAACTGTCGTTGACCTACGGCGCCAATGACATGGGCAGCCTGATGATCGAAGAGAACGTGGTGGCCGAGGCCGGTACGGTCCACTATTTGACTCTGGATCAGATGCGTTACGCGATCAGCTCGCTGGGCTTCGAACCTCGTCAACGCAACGTTCACTATGATTTGTTCGATAGCAAGCACGAGGCGTTCGCCGTTCAGGCCAACCGCGATTGGGTCAAACGCAAACAAGCCGAAGACAAACAAGCGGCACTGGTACAGTTAAACTGATTGGCTTGTGCCCCATCCCACTAGCGGTTGGTCAATTATCGTGTGGGTTTTAGGAGTTCGCCAAATTTCCCGTCACTGGCGCGTAAGACAGGCTAGAAGCATCTGTCGCCACAGTCAGATAGCCCTACTCGCGATGGCCGCATTATGCCAAAATGCCATTTCAGATTCCTGCCCCACTCGTAGATCTAGTAAGTAAATCAGAGGAAAATCGTGAGCGATCGCAAAGTTGACGTTGTCGTAATTGGCTCGGGCCCAGGCGGAGAAGGGGCTGCCATGCAGCTCGCAAAAGAGGGCAAAAAGGTCGTCGTGATCGAGCGTTACGAAAAAATCGGTGGCGGTTGCACCCACTGGGGAACCATCCCTAGTAAAGCGCTTCGCTACGCTATCTACCGCCTAACCGAAGCGTTAAACAACCCGCTACTACGAGCCTGTGGGGTCGACGCCAAGCCCAGCGTCGTCGAGCTAAACAAGTCGGCTCAACAGGTCATCGCCAGCCAAGAATCAATGCGTCATACGTTTTATATGCGAAACGACGTTGAAGTCATCTTTGGCCACGCTCGATTTGACGGCCCTAACACGGTTACCGTTAATAACGAAACGCGGATCGAAACTGAGCACGTGATCATCGCGGTTGGCTCTCGGCCTTATCGACCCAGCGGCATCGATTTTGGCCATCCTCGGATTTTTGACAGCGATACCATTCTTGGCCTCGACCACCGTCCAGCCTCGATGGCGATCCTCGGCGCTGGCGTGATTGGCTGCGAGTATGCATCGATGTTTCGTAACTTGGCCATCAAAATCAATCTGGTCAATGGACGTAGCGAATTACTGGATTTCTTGGACGACGAAATCAGCGATGCACTCAGCTATCACATGCGAGAACGAGGCGTCGTGATCCGGCACAACGAACAATACGAAAAAGTTGAAGCCTGCGACGATGGCGTGATCACCCATCTGCAAAGCGGCAAGCAGCTCAAAACCGACTGCGTGCTATGGGCGACTGGTCGCACCGGAAACACTAATGACTTGGGCCTCGACACCATCGGTATTGAACCTGACAGTCGCGGTTACATTGAAACCGACAAGTGCTACAACACTTCCGTCGAAAACGTGTTCGCCGTCGGTGATGTGGTTGGCTTTCCGTCGCTGGCCAGTGCCGCATACACGCAAGGCCGAGCAGCCGCCATGAAGATATTGAACACGCTGGACGATTCTTGCGGTCTGGCCAAACCAATTCCTTCGGGCATTTACACTAGCCCGGAGATTTCTTGCATTGGTAAAACCGAAAAGGAACTTACCGAAGCCAAAGTGCCTTACGAAGTCGGAGTGGCTCAGTTCAAAAATCTAGCACGAGCCCAAATCATCGGCCAAACCGTCGGTATGTTGAAGCTACTGTTTCATCGCGAGACGCTTGAAGTTTTGGGCATCCACTGTTTCGGTGCTAACGCAGCCGAGATCATTCACATTGGTCAAGCGGTCATGGACGGTGATGCGGCTTCGAATTCATTGAAGTACTTTACCGAAACGACATTTAACTACCCAACGATGGCCGAAGCCTATCGAGTAGCAGCATTGAACGGTATGAACCGTTTGTTTTAAGTAAATTGAGTTCGTAGTTACTGGTGTTTGTAGTAACTAGCTTTAGCTAATATATCCGCCTTTAGGCGGATACTACGAACCACCACCATCCTGCTAGCATCACTGATCTTGAGTAAAACTTGGGTTTTGGTTAAAAAAATCGTCGAATAAATATCTGGACCGGGGCTGCTTCTCAACATTTGAAACAGTAGCCACGCTTCGAAATCGCATCAAGGATGATTCGCGATGACTATTAAGAACCAACCAAATCGATACTCCCTTCTCAGGTATGTACTCAGCTGCCTTGCCGTGCTCGGGTGTGCTTCAACAACCACCGCACAAAACTCGTCGATCGAGTTTCCTTATCAAGCGTTAGTCGTTAAAGACGATGCGTTGGTACGTAGTGGCCCTGGCAAAGTCCACTACGGCACTCAAAAGCTGTCAGCTGGGGAAGTCGTCGAGGTTTATCGCCACGACCCCGATGGATGGTGCGCAATTCGCCCTGTCGAAGGGAGTTTCTGCATCATTCCGGAATCGACCGTCGAGATCATCGGCGAAGGCATTGGCGAGATTAAACTTGCGGGTACGACTCCGTTTGTTGGCACCAAACTAGGCTCCGTCGAAAAACCGCTTTGGCAAGTTAAGCTACGCGAAAAAGAAAAGGTGTCTTTGATCGGCCAACTGTCTTGGCCCAGTCCCGAAGGCCATAGCACGGTCTGGTATCAGATCAAACCACCTGCTGGTGAATTTCGTTGGATCAATGTAAGCAATCTGGAATCACTTTCTGGAGAAACAATCTCGTCTGTGGCCGCCCCCAATGGATCCCCAACGCCACTGCGTCCTAAACCAGACGTAGCATCCATCCAAGAATCTCGTAGGCTGCCACCGCCGCCTGCAGTCGAAAAGGCGTCTACTGTCGTCACCAATCAACCGACTACTCAGCCAAGTTTTGACGTAGTTGCCACTCAGCAATTGCCCGTCGAACGCTTCCCTGAGGTGGGTAGGATTCCTTCAAGGAAACCCACACCGCTTCAAAATCAATCTCAAGTCGCTGCGTCGAACAATTTTGGAACCGATCAGTCGAACGTTGAGCGTGCGAGCTTTGCTCCAACTGAAACAACGCCTCCCTTACAAGACAGTGGCAGCGGTTGGCGCCGTGCTACGCGTGCGATTCCTTCGGACCGTTCATCGCAGAGCGCAAATGCTGGATTCTCGTCGGCCCCAACACCCAATAACGATCGATCACAATTGGACTCTTCATTTGGCTACAACCGTTCGAGATTCAATGATCGCGAACCATACGACTTAAATTTAAATCGCCAAACACAGCAAAGCTACAGCGGCCAAGTTCGTGTTGCCGACGCCAACCCTGACCGCAGTCGGTTCGCTGATCAACTCAATCAATTAAATCGATCTGGCATTGCCACAACCTACACCGGTCAGCCGTCTACCGCGGGTGCCCTTCAAGCTCTCAACAACCGTCTAACGGCCGAGATGCTAAAAGCGCCGGCTGAATGGCAACTGGACCCTCTAGAGGCAGCTACGCGCCAGTACATGGCCAACGGAACCTATGTCGATCAACAATCGGGTCAGCAGTTCCTTGCCAAGCTCGCAAACTGTCGTCAAATTGCTGCCGGTTATGGCGGTGGAGGTAGAGGTGGCTTCCCAAGTGGTTCTGCTAATGGCAACGGATTTTCAAACGGCCAAGGGAACTTAGGGTCAAACACAAGGGCTGGTAGTAACTCACGGGTTGGTGGTCCAACCTCTTTTGTTGGCACTCGTAATAGTGGAGCTAACTACCCGAATCTTGAACAGTTTGATGCCACTGGATGGTTAAACGAACTTAAGCAATCCGCGGGAACACAACCATCGACGTATGTTTTACAAGATCAAACTGGAAAAATCATCTACCACGTTACGCCAAGTCCGGGCGTCAATCTAAATCGGTATTTGAAAAAGCGAATCGGAGTCAACGGTCAACTCGGCTTCAATCAACGATTGAATCTAAAACATGTCACCATTAGTCGCGTGTTTCCGCTGTAGGCATTTGTCGTAAGACGGCCAGTCGTTCATAATAGAGCCAATCTAGAACATCACTCTAATCATTGGCTACACAGACTATTATGATCGATTTATCCTACGGTATTCTTATTGCGAGTCGCAGAATTCTGGTTGCGGTGCTGTTACCGTTGTTGCTGGCCAATTTTTCGGACGCGCAAAATGCTCAGCAAGCCAACCAAGCCCCTGACGGCTTCACCGCTTTGTTTAACGGCAAAGATTTGTCTGGCTGGCACGGGATGGGGCATTTTAGTCCAGTGAAAATGGCCGCAATGCCCGAAGCGGACCGCAAAGCCAAACGGGCCGCAGACTGGGAGAACGCTCAACAGCATTGGTCGGTCGACAAAGGTGAACTGGTCAACGATGGTAAAGGCGTTTACCTCACGACCGATCGCGAGTACGGCGATTTTGAACTCAGGATCGATTACAAAGCCACTCCGAAATCTGACAGTGGAATTTACCTGCGGGCCAACCCACAAGTTCAAATCTGGGACATCAAAAACGAGAAACAGTGGAAACACGGATCCGACAAAGGTTCCGGTGGTCTTTGGAACAACAAAAAAGAGAACAATGGCAAAGACCCATTGGTTCTGGCTGACAATCCGATGGGCCAGTGGAACCGTTTACGAATCCAACAAATCGGCGCCCGCACGAATGTTTGGCTCAACGGAAAAAAAGTCGTCGACTGGGCGATCATGGA